>CAZNOE010000548.1:0-4515 GCA_964574525.1 uncultured Bifidobacteriaceae bacterium | reverse complement strand
CGATGCCACCGCAGGCACGCCAATCACGAGCAACTTGGTTTTGTGTCGTAGCCAACTGTCTCGTTTTTGTCGTGGCAGCCCGCGCAGCGGAAACCAACGACACCAATCGTTTGAAGCCTTATCAATCGATCAGCCCCGGCCCGCCCCCACGGTCGCCTGCTACTTTTGACCCTGACCCCAACAAACTCTGGCTTCCCACCAACCTACCGCCGGCGACCAACTGGTCGCGGAATGTCTCCATCAGTTCCAATGCGCCCCCTGTGCCGCCACCGCAGTTCAATCCAGACCCGGGCGCCACCCTTTTGCCGCCGACTAATGCTGCCGCACCCTTGTTCCGCAATGACGTTGTGCTGCCGCCGAGCTTCACTCCGCCCGCTGTGCAGCCGGAGCAGGCGCTACCAAGATCCGACGTGCGCCAGGGAGAAATCGTTCCCCCGCAGCCAGCGCCAGCGGGGAGTTTCGGTTTAGGACCGTTGCCAAAAGAACAGGAGTTGCCGCGTGAAAACACGCGCCGCAATTTGAAGATCAGTCAGAAATTCGACTTGCCGCCATATTCGCTTCGCCCGGACGCGTATCCGACGAACACCCAGCCGCGCCCCGACCGCTGGCGAATTGGGTTCGCGCCGTGGAAGCGCTACACGAGTGGCGTGACGGAGCAGCCTTACGAAACGCCCGAGCCGGTGCTCTGGCATCCTTACAAGCAGAGCGTCCTCAAAGGCGATGTGCCAATCATCGGCCAGGACATTTTCCTCAACCTGACAGCCTCCACGCAAACTGAAGTCGAATTTCGCCGCGTGCCGACGGCCAGCGGTGTGAGCGCGGCTGTCCCCGGCGCGTATGAGTTTTTTGGTGAGAGCGAGCAGATCGGCATTCAGAACAATCTGGGATTCTCCGTCGAACTGTTCAAAGGCGAGACGGCCTTCAAGCCGGTGGAGTGGGCCATCAAACTGGAACCGGTGTTCAACATTAATTACCTGAACGCTAAAGAGACGGGAGTCGTGTCGCCCGATCCGCGTGGCTCGATTGGTGGTAACAACAACACGGCCCCGCCCGGCAATGGATTCGTGCTTGATCCCCGCGACATTGACGCGCTGCTGAACGGACAAATCGGCCCGGCGGACAGCTTTCGCGGCAGCCAACACACCGTGCGCACCAAGGATTACTTCGCGCTGCAGCAAGCCTTTGTGGACATCCATCTCCGTGATCTTTCAGACAACTACGACTTCGTGGCCTTTCGCGGGGGCAACCAGCCGTTCAATTCCGACTTTCGCGGGTTCATTTTCAACGACGTGAATCTCGGCGCGCGCGTCTTCGGCAACTGGGGCAACAATCGTTTCCAGTACAACGTCGCCGGCTTCGACATGCGCGAGAAAGACACAAACTCTGAGTTGAACTCCTTCGACGACCGTGACGAGGAGGTGGTCGTCGCTAATTTCTATTGGCAGGATTTTCTCTGGAAGGGTTACACGGCGCAGTGGAGCTTTCACGCGAATCTCGATCACGGCGGCACGCACTACGATCGCAACGGCAACATCGTCCGCCCTGCGCCCATTGGAACGGTGCGCGAACACGACGTAAGCGCCTACTATCTCGGCTGGGCCGGCGACGGACACATCGGACGCTTGAACATTTCGCACGCTTTCTACGAAGTTGTCGGTGATGATTCGTTCAACGGCCTGGCAGGTCGCCCCGTGGACATCAACGCGCAGATGGCGGCGCTTGAGGTTTCCTACGATCACGATTGGCTGCGTTACAAGGCGTCGTTCTTCTACGCGTCCGGCGACGACAACACTGAGGACCGCACGGCGACGGGGTTCGACACGATTCTCGACAACCCGAATTTCACCGGCGGCCCGTTCAGCTACTGGACGCGCCAGGGCTTCAACCTCGGCGGCACGTTGGTGAACTTGAAACAGCGCGGCAGCCTCGTTCCGAACTTGCGCACGAGCAAGACCCAGGGCCAGGCGAACTTCGTCAATCCCGGCGTGTTCATCTTCGGCCTCGGCACGGAGATCGAACTCACGCCCAAATTCCGCACGTTCATCAACGCGAATTACATCCGCTTCGTCGAGACCGACACGATCAAGACCGCGCTGCTGACCGACAAAGTGGACAACGAAGTCGGCTGGGACTTAAGCATCGGCTTCCAATATCGTCCGCTGCTCACGGACAACATCATCATCTCCGCGGGTTTCGGCACACTGATTCCGGGCCGTGGTTTCAAGGACATTTACCAGACCAGCACCGAACCCGTGCCGGGGTTTGATCCGACCGATCGCCGCGGGCGGGTAGATGATTTTCTTTACAGCGGCCTGATCGCGATCACATTCACCTATTGAACCGATGCAAGACAGCGGCACAAAACGTCGTAGTTCGCGAATGAAAAAGTTCTTTCTCGGTGTCGTCCTTATCGCCTTCCTCATAGCCGTCGTTTTCCTGGCGACGAGTTGGCCCAGCCAAGAATCACGGGAAGCCGCGTATTGGATCAATGGTTCGGCATGGATGGATCCACAGCTTTCCTGGGAGGAAAATGCTCAGAGGCGTTTGGAAGCGTTAAAGCAGATGGGGCAACCAGCAGTCAGAGTGTTGGTCAACGATTTGCGGCGCGGAGACGATGAGAACAGAACTTACCTGAGCCTGTTCAAAGCGATGCCTCGCGGTCTCCAACGTATTTTGCCGCGACCTCAATTGCGAGTGGGATCACGTCATGGCGCGGCTCTGCTTCTTAGCCAGCTCGGGCCACCGGCGAAAGAGGCTGTTCCTGATTTGCTCGAGTTGCTTCGCAGTGGAGACCGGTTCGGGCGTCACGACGCCGTAAGAGCTCTCGGCGGCATCGGTGATAATACACCGACAGTTCTTTCATCTCTCACAAACCTGTATGCCGATCCCGCAGTGGAGGTCAGAAAGGCAGCAGCCGTGTCAGTCTGGCGTTTGGATCATGCCGATGCGCACGCTGCATTTCTCATTGAGTCCATGCTGACCAATACGAATCGTGAGCGACTCGAAGCGACTGGAGCAGACTGTTACTATGATCTCATGACTGCAGGCCCGGAAGCGAAGCGCTTCGGACCTTCTCTGGCGGAGGGCATGACGAACGTTCCAAGTCTGACGGCCAAGACTCTCGCCGCTAAAACATTGTGGCGCATCGAAGGCTCACCCGGAGGGGCGTTGTATGCGCTGAGTGCCATCACCAACGCACTCGGGAATGCGCCGATCCCCCCCAACAATCCGCAAAGGCCCGATCCAGGCGCGTACGGAGAGCTTTTCCTCGCAGCGCAGGAACTCATGGAGATTCGCGAATTTCGCCTAGCCGTAGAACCCTATCTTTCCACGCTAACCAACAGTCCCAACCGCACAATCACAGAAATGGCTTCAGATCACTTGAAGCGAATCGGGCGATTGAATTCAACGAATGGAGCGTCGCGATGAATCGGCTGAATCTGCTGAGTGCGAAGAGTGTCAAATGCGCGGACTTTGCATCGTGGTTGAGGCGGGGCTGCTTGCCAGTCGCCTGCGTCGCATACTTGGCTGGATCAACATTGGTTCTGGCCGACGACGCGGGCTTTGGCCCGGCCATTTCGGTGTCAAGCGATCCGACGAAGTCCGCACATCATCAGCTTCCGCCGCGAAACATAATTGACCAAACGCAAGAGGAAGCCGACCGCAAAAGCCGCGGTTGCCTGGAGTGTCATGTCGGCAGCGAACCGATGCACGCTTCACCGAACGTCGTGCTCGGCTGCACGGATTGTCACGGTGGAAGCGCCACGCCCGGCCTCACGCAGCGCAAGGCGCACGTGCAGCCGCGCAACCCTGTTTTCTGGCAAAGCTCCGCCAATCCAAATGACTCCAGCGTGCTATTGAACCACGAGTCGGCGGAGTTCATCCAATTCGTGAACCCGGGCGACCTGCGCGTGGCAAACAAGGCGTGCGGACTTTGCCACGGCGAGATCGTGCGCAACGTCGGCCACAGCATGATGCGACACGGCGCGATGCTGTGGGGCGCGGCGCTCTACAACAACGGCGCGTATCCGGCCAAGAATTATCGCTTTGGCCAGGCCTATGGATTGGACGGCGTGCCACTGCGTTTGGACAGCCCGATTCCGGTAACACCGGAAATGACACAACAGCACGGCATCTTGCCGTTCATTGATCCGTTGCCGCGCTTCGCGTTGAGCCAGCCAAGCAACATCCTGCGCATTTTCGAGCGTGGCGGCGAAAAGCAACTTCAGCTTGGCAATCCGAATCCCTTTGAACCGCCCGGCAAACCCGCGCGTCGTCTGTCCGAACGTGGCCTCGGCACGCTCAATCGCATTGATCCCGTGTTCCTCAATTTGCAGAAAACGAGGCTGCATGATCCGTTGCTCGGCTTCATGGGGTCGAACTCGGCGGCTAGGCCGACCAGCCGAGGCCCTCCGCGAGTTCGAGGCATCCCAGCAGCGGGAGCCCAACCGCCTTCGCGGCTACTATGCCGTGGCACGCGCCGCGGAGCTGTCGGGTGACGTCGCGAAGGCGAAG
>CAZNOE010000547.1:0-4517 GCA_964574525.1 uncultured Bifidobacteriaceae bacterium | reverse complement strand
CCTCGACGAAGCACGCTGGGGTTTGGACTGGATGCTCAAACTGCATCCCGCGCCGGATCAACTTTATCATCAGGTCGCTGATGACCGCGACCACGCGGGCTGGCGTTTGCCGCACGAGGAGATCACCGATTACGGCTGGGGCAAGGGCGGTTATCGCGTCGTGTATTACGCCGACGGAAAACCGCATGGCCTTCTGCAATACAAGAGCGACTCTACCGGCATGGCGAACATCGCCGGTCGCTACTCTGCAGCGATGGCGCTGGCGTATCAGATTTGGAAGGACGATCCGGCGCAACACGCGTTCGCCGAGCGCTGCCTTCTCGCGGGAAGGGAAGTTTACGAACTGGGCCGCGCGAAGGAAGGTGCGCAACAGGGCAACTCTTACAACGCGCCGTATCGTTACGAGGAAACCACGTGGACCGACGACATGGAATGGGGCGCGGCGGAATTGTTCCGCGCCACGCACGAGCGGCGTTACCTCGACGATGCGAAGCGTTACGCGAAGCTTGCCGCAGATGAAGGCTGGATGGGCAAAGAGCAAACCGGGCATTACCAGTTTTATCCGTTCATGAACGTCGGTCACTTCCGGCTTTACGATTTGGTGGATCGGCAGTTCAAAAAGAATCTCGCCGGCTACTATCGCGACGACATTGAGCGCTGCGTGCGCGCGGGCGAAAGAAATCCGTATCGCATCGGCGTGCCGTTCATCTGGTGCTCGAACAACCTCGTCGCGGCGCTCGTGACACAATGCCTGCTCTACGAGCGCATGACTGGGGACACGCGTTACCGCGAGTTCACTGCGAAGCAACGCGACTGGCTGCTGGGCCGGAATCCATGGGGCACGACGATGTTCACGCAAATCGGCAACGTCTTTCCAAAAGACGTTCATCTGATGACGGTGCAACTGCTGAAGCGCCAGGTGCGCGGCGGTCTAGTGGACGGGCCGGTGTACGAGCGTATTTTCAAATCGCTCAAAGGCGTTTCCGTCACCGAGCCGGACCCATTCGGGGCGTTTCAGGGCGCGGCGGTTTATCACGACGACGTGAAAGACTACTCGACGAACGAACCGACGATGGACGGTACGGCTTCGGCGATTTTGATGTTTGCGTTGTGCGCGTCTCGAAAGTAGGACAGGCGTCGCGCCTGTCTCTAACTCCATTTTTGAACGAGAAGTGAGACAGGCTGGAAGCCCTGTCCTACGCAAAACCCATGATCGAACTCTGGCAACTGCCGCTGCTCTTCGCGACCGGATTGGTCGCGGGATTCGTGGACTCCATCGCCGGCGGCGGCGGCCTCATTGCGCTGCCGGTGCTGTTGAGTTTCGGGCTGGATCCGCGGCACGCGCTGGGCACGAGCAAACTTCAGTCAACGTTCGGCTCGGGCAGCGCGGCGTGGCATTACGCGCGGGCGGGAACGGTGGACCTAAAGGACTGCACGCGCGGCTTTGTCCTCTCCATGCTCGGCGCGGCGCTCGGCGCGCTGGCGGTCCAACAACTCGATCCGTCCTTTCTCAAGCGCGCCATCCCAATACTGCTCATCGCCGTGGCGCTTTACTCGCTGCTGCGCCCCGAACTCGGCGCGACGGACCTTCACCCGCGCATGGGCCGCCTCGCTTTCGACGTGACGTTTGTTTTGGGGATTGCGCTGTACGACGGATTCTTCGGCCCGGGCGCGGGAACGTTCTGGACAATGGCGTTCGTGCTGATGATGGGTTTCAATCTGACGCGCGCGACGGGTTACACGAAGGTGATGAACTTCGGCAGCAATATCAGTGCGCTCGCATTATTCTTGATGGCGGGACAGGTGGTCTTTCCCGCAGGACTGGCGATGGGTGTGGGCCAATTGCTCGGGGCGCGCCTCGGCAGCCGCATGGTCGTGAAGCGCGGGACGGAATTCATCCGGCCCATCTTCATCTCGGTGGTGCTCGCGCTCACGGCGAAACTGCTTTACGACGCTTATGTGAAGTAGGTAGAAGGTGCCAGCCCCCATGAACACACTACTACTCATCGACACCATAAAGGGACTCTGCCGTTCACGAGCGCAGATCGTAAGCACTGGAAACTGAGGTTATGTTCGACCAACGTTTCTTCGTCGAAGGCTTGGCGCACGCGTCGTATCTCATCGGCGCGGGCGGTGAAGCGGCAGTGGTGGACCCCAAGCGCGACGTGGACGATTACCTCGCAACCGCGCAACGCGAGAAACTCAAAATCGTCGCGATTCTCGAAACCCATCCGCACGCCGACTTCGTTTCCGGCCACGTCGAACTGGCGCAACGGACCGGCGCGAAGATTTACGTTTCGCATCTCGCGCCGGCCCGATACAACCGCGTGCCGGTGCGCGACGGCGACGTGATCCGCGTCGGCCCGCTGGAAATTGTCGCGCTTGAAACACCGGGACACTCGCCGGACAGCGTTTGCTTCCTGGTAAAAGAGGACGGCAAGCCCGCGAGTTTGTTCTCCGGCGACACGCTCTTTGCCGGTGATGTCGGGCGACCGGATTTGCGCGACGCGGAAGAAAAGCCCACAACGCTGGCGGCGGCACTCCATGACTCGCTTTTCAAAAAACTGCTGTCTCTCCCCGACGACTTGAAGGTCTATCCCGCGCACGGCTGCGGCTCGCTGTGCGGCCGTAAAATCTCCTCGGCGCCTTTTACGACCATCGGCCAGGAACGGCTTTACAACTGGGCGCTGCAAATCAAGGACCGCGATGAATTCACGCGCCGGATGGTGGAGAACCTGCCGGAACGCCCCGCGTATTTCGCGCACGACGTGCAGATGAATCTCGCAGGCGCGCAACCGCTGGCTTCGTTGCCGGAATTGCGGCCGCTACCCGAAGACGAATTGAAGGCCCAAGCTGCGCGTGGCGCAGCGGTCGTTGACACCCGCAATGCGGCGTTTTTTGGCGCGGGGCATTTCCCCGGCAGTCTCAATGTCGGTCTCAGCAGCAGTTTGTTTTCGACGTGGATCGGTTTCCTGGTGCCGTTCGGGAAATCGATTGCGCTGGTCGTGGGTTCGGCCGAGAGCGCGAAAAAAGCGCGGCTGGAACTGTCCCGCATCGGTTACGACAATGTGATCGGTTTCCTCGAAGCCGACTCGCTTACGCACACCGAACAGCTTTCGCAACTGGGCGTGAACGATCTGCATTTCACGCTGCGGCGTGGTGAAGCGCCGCACGTGCTGGACGTGCGAACGCCGGGCGAATGGGACGCGCAACACATCGACGGCGCGACGCACATTCCGCTGCCGGCGCTGCCGAGGCGAGCAGGCGAGTTGGCGAAGGACGCGCCGCTGGCGGTGATTTGCGGCAGCGGTTATCGCAGCAGCATCGCCGCCAGTCTGTTGCAGGCGCAGGGTTTCCCGCGCGTGCAAAACGTCATGGGCGGCATGAGTGCGTATTCGGAAGCCCAGGCGCCGCAATGGCAGCCGTCGGACCTCGTGTTCATCGGGGAGAATATTTGAAACGGAACCATGCAGTTCAAACTGCGCGCCTCACGCAAAGTCCGCCAAGGACGCAAAGGATCTCGAACGATTTGCTCGGAAGTGCAAGCCGCCAAACGGTGAGCGAAGGTTCGATTGATGCATGGCCATTTCTGGCTTTCACTTTGCGGTCTTTGCGGCCCTTGCGTGAGGTTTCTTCGGCTTCGTTCCGTAACCCCGAACTCCGAAATTGAAGAGGGACGCGATGCCGTGTTCCGGGGAGCACACGCCTCCGGCGTGTGGTTTTCGGCGTCCCGCCGAAAACATCGTTCCACAAATTTTTTCCCGCCGGCAATTCCCGAAATAGGGTGTGACAAAAGTTCGGGCGCGACGCCCGAACTCGCACGCGGGACGCGTGCGCTCCCCATTCTTGTTTCGGAGTTCGGGCTAAAATCAACGGGCGGCACGGCACGCGTTAAATCGCCTTGCTCAGTTGGGCCTGGATGAAATCATTGAGCACCTGCGGTTCGTCCGTGCCGATGCGAAAAATCTTTCCGTTCTTCATGACCAGTTCGACGGCGTCCAGGCCCGACACGTTGTAAAGCCAGCCGCCGGGAATCAACCGGATGCCCCAGCCCCACCACCAGCGATTGCGCACGGGCCGGCAGGTTTCGATTTCGTCGAGGCGGAAGCTTTTGCGAATGAGGCCGACGCCGAATTTGATCCGTATAAGCGCGTCGTCCACTTCCACCCCCAGCATGCCCATCAAAGCAACGATGGACAGCGCCACCAGGCAGATGATTGGAAGCAGAAGTCCGGGCGGCGCGTGCGGCTTCGGCAGGAGTTGAAACAAAATGACGATCCCGACGCAGACCGCCAATGTGACCCAACCGATTTGCGTGTGTTTGTAAGTCATACGCCGTGTGCCGTCGTCCAACCGGCGCTGCTCTACGCCCCAAAAGTATAGGCCGGAAGCCGCGAGGCGCGAGGAAATTTCTCTTTGCGCCGAAGCGGGCGGGAAGCTAGCTTCGATCCGGTTTGTCCGGTGGTGTAATGGTAGCACAAGGCCCTTTGGAGGCCTTTGTCATGGTTCGAATCCAT
>CAZNOE010000546.1:0-4518 GCA_964574525.1 uncultured Bifidobacteriaceae bacterium | reverse complement strand
TAGTGATCACCGAGTGAAGAAATCTGGAAATGCAAAAGTTGCGAACGAAAGGTTTTCGCCCTGAATAGGAAAACAAAGTGGTTGGGAATCGCCTTGCTCCTAGTTGTTTCTGCCTTTTGCCTTTGGCGCGGCGTCCGTATCTATGCGCATTACAAGGAAAAGCGGCTTGTCGCTCAGGCGCGTCTTTTTCTCCAGAATGGCAAGTATAGGGAGGCGTTCCTTACTACGCAGCAGATTCTGACGGCCAGCCCAACCAATCTGGAGGCCTGCCGCGTCATGGCGGACTTGACCGAACGCGGGAAAGATCCCTCGACTCTCGTCTGGCGGCAGCAAGTTGCCCAACTGTCCCCGACTTTGGAAAACCGGCTCACCTTGGCGGCAGCCGCTCTCCTCTTCGAACGCCCTCCTTTTCCACTCGCGCGCCAGACGCTGGAAGGCATTCAGGCCCAGCATCTGGAAACAGCTGCTTATCATGGCATCGCGGCACAATTGGCCCTCAAACTCAACCGGTTGGACGACGCAGAGATGCATTTTCAAGAGGCCATCAAGCTGGAACCAGAAAAAGAATCGTATCAACTCAATTTGGCAGTCTTGCGCCTGCAATCGAAGGACTCGAACGTCATGGCCGAGGCCCGCGCCACACTGGAGCGGCTCGCGGCGAGTCCACGCCTTGGAGTTTTCTCCCTCCGCTTGCTTGTTAGCGAGAGCCTTGAAAAAAAAGACTTCGAGCGTGCCCAACAGTTTTCAGGACGATTGTTAACGCAACCCGGGGCCGGATTTGGCGATCGCGTTCAGCAGTTGAACATCCTTTACATCAGCCACAGCCCCACCTTCGATGCTTTCTTGTCGTCTGTCCGGGACGAAGCCTCAACCAATGAATTACACGTCCATCAACTATCAAGTTGGATGAATTCTCACGGCATGGCGGATAAAGCCTTGGCGTGGATCGAATCCCTTGCGCCCGGTTTGAAGGCCAGGCAACCGGTGCCAAAGGCCGTCGTTGAATGTTTGCTCGCCAGGAGAGACTGGGCCAAGCTGGAATTCTTCCTCAATGAGCAGCAGTGGGACGGGCAGGATTTTGTGCGGCTGGCTTTGTTGGCCCTGGCCTTGCGGAATCAGGATCTTCGAGACGCAGCCGAATTGAGATTACAAGGAGCCGTGCGGCTGGCGTCAAAACATGCGGAGACTCTCGCCATCCTAAGCCAGATGCTGGAATCGTGGGGCTGGCAGGCCGAAGCAGACGAAATGCTTCAGCTCCTGCTGAAGACATTTCCCAACGAACGATGGGCCTCCCAGGCTGTTTGCCTGGCCTATTACTCGAAGGGCAATACGCCGGCGCTTTACGGGGTTTATGACATGCTGCTGAAATCCGGTCCTGCAGATGCGTCAACCAAGAACAATTTCGCGATGATTTGCTTGTTGCTGAAAACGAACGTCAATCAGGCGCATGCCTTGGCTGACGAGGCTTTTCGGATCGAACCACGCAATGCCGCTTTCGTTTCAACGCGCGCCTTCTCCCTGCACGCACAAGGGAAGGACTCCGACGCGCTGGCGCTTTTCCGAACGTTGCCGAGCGCGGACCTTGAGACCCCCGGAATCGCCCTGTACTACGGCCTTGCGTTGGTGGCGGCTGGCGAGGTTGAGCCAGCGCAGAAGTACTTGTCTTTAGCGGAACACGCCCAACTCCTTCCGGAAGAAAGGAGGCTGTTGGAGGAGACGAAAAGACCGCAGAAGTGAGGTTCTCTCGATTTGGTGGACGGGTCGTTTCGTTCCATTGAGCAGTCGTTGCTTTCAATCGAACGGTTCTGCGTAAAAACTGTGCACGCAGCCATGCGCTTGCAGCAACGAACAACAGTGCCTTTCAAACACTCATCCGCCGCTTTACTTCTGACTCAATATCCTTCAGCAACCCGAATTTCTGGTCCTTGTCCGAAATCACGGCCACCGGCAGCGGCCACTCCAGGCCCAGACGGGGGTCATTGTACATCAAACCGCCCTCGGCGCCGGGGGCGTAGAACTCGCCGATCTGATAACTGGTTTCCGTGTTGTCGCGCAGCGTTTGATATCCGTGCGCAAAACGCTCCGGCACGTAAAGGGCGCGGTGATTGTCCTCATCCAATTCGACGGAGATGTGTTGGAGGTAGGTCGGGCTTTCCGGGCGCAGGTCAACAATGATGTCCAGGATCGCACCGCGTGTGGCCCGCACGAGTTTTGTCTCGGCCGCAGGCGGGAACTGAAAATGCATGCCGCGCAACGTTCCCCTCTTGAAGTTAAAGGCGAGATTTGCCCGCGCAATGATCGGCTTCAAACCGTGAGCTTCGAACTCCTTCTGGCAGAAGGAGCTCGCGAAAAAGCCGCGGGAGTCTTCCCTCCGCTCAAGATCAGTAATGTAAGCCCCTTTGAGTTTCGTCTCGGTGAAGATCATGGTGTGGCGCAGTTTGATCTAATACAGGCTGCACCTAAGGCCTGACGATGGCCAGCCCACGATGCACAAAGTTGAACCTTGGGTTTCATCGAAGGTACAGATTCACGGGTTTTCAATGACTTAATGGCCACAACCCGCTGTGACTTTCCCCCTGCTAATGTCCCGGAGGCAATTTCGATTTGCGCGTTGGGTTAACTGCTATGCTGGATCAACTTCTGCCGTGCCCACGGAACAGCCGGAGCGCGCACAGTCCGAGCGTCAATCCTGCCGTGATTAGATTACTCGCCTCGGGAACTGGGGCCACCGTCTGATTCGCCCAACCAGCGGCCTCAGGATTTGTCCCACCTTCGCCTATCGTAAGGAATTTTAGGTTCGATGTAGCCCCGTCACTTGGAACCGCCCACGGGATACTGCCATCGATTCCGACTGCGTCCCGGTAAGAACCATAGGTCGTGCCTTCCCCCGGACTAAGTGAACTCGATGTCAGAGTCGGAAACCAATACAATTGCAGCGGATCGCCCGCATCCAAGGCACCACTCAAGGAAAAAAGTATCGCTGCTTGAAAATATCCCACATCGCCACAGTCGCCACGGAACAGAATCACATCATCGCCGCTCACAAAGGATGCAGCCGTTGGCCCGCCAAATAGGCCGTCGGTTGTGCTGGCCACCAAAAAGATCTGTCCGGAGCTCGGCATTAGTGCGGAACCACCAAACGTTCGCAAATCGCCCGCATCCGTGTTGAGGGTGATTGTCGCCCGCGCCCACAAGCAAGACAGAGCGAGAAACGCGATTGTACAGTTTGATTTCATAATGTTTTCGCAATTAAGTTTGGCAGAACACAAATCGCAGCCGATCGTCATCCGTCAATATGTCGGTGAATTGACCCAATTAGTTGAATAGCCGGTTGCGGTTGACTTCTTTCTGATGATTACGCCCGTACCCGGGAGGAAAACAGGTTGGCTGCCCATGTTGGTTGACCCTGAACCCACTCGACGCCACGTATTCAGATAGTAATAAGTGGCTGCAGCAGATTTGTTTTTTGCGACTTGGTTATTGTCAAACACAAGTAACTCGTCCGTTCGGTTACCCTGGCTCAAGCTCGCAAGAAATGCACCGCTTTGGAACAGGCCCGACTCATCAAGCGTCACTACGGCGGGCCGCACCAAAGCGACGAAATTGTCCTGATTGGTAGGTTCTGGCTGGGTAAGAAGCGGAATGGCGAGCTTCGATACCGCAACGCTGCCTTGGGCAGTGAAGACCGTGCCGGTGGAGGTGTTGTGCCGGACAATGAAATAACCGTCGGGCAGAAGAACATTGTCGCTCCTGTTGACCGTCCCCCCGCCAACTTGCCGCCAATAGTTGCTCGTGGCCGACGTAAAATAAAAATAAGTCACAGGAGCACTAAGGTTGATTCCGACCCCGTTAAAATCCGGAATCAATATCTCGGTATTTCGATTACCAATGGTACTGCTCGGGATGACGCCCTTGCCGTCGGGAAAAGCAGCGGCCAGCGTCCAATAAGGAACAACCACCAGATGGGTACCGTTTGTGACGGATGAAATATCATCGCCCCCCAAGCTCAGGGTCAAACTATTCGTATCGTTTGCGACAATGGGGTAGTAACTACCTTCTTTGGCGCTCGACAGGAAGCGCAGGTAGTACGTGTTTGACTGCGTTCCCGACACATAAACAAATTGATCCACCAACCAGCCGGGCGTTCCGGACACTGTTACCACATTCCCGGCGATGGCTTGCACGAGCGCAAAGGCTGCTTCCGGACGGGTGAAGGGAATGGAAACGACGGTATCCGAATTGCCCAGGCAATCCAGCCTATAGAACCCGGCCGGCGCGCTGGCCGGTTCCGCGCCCGCGTCAATGGCCGGAACAGCAATGATCAGCGCCATCAGCAGGAATGCCAATGCCTCATAAACGTGGCTCGCTGTTCGCCTCATAGACAACTTTCTTTGCGACACTCTGCAAATTGGACTTGTTTCATACCTGAGTTTTCTTAAACAGGCAAGCTTTCTTTCGCCAGCTGTCGTGTAGTTTTCAAAAGGAGACTTTAGTGTGCGAACAAAAGGAGACAGCTAA
>CAZNOE010000545.1:0-4531 GCA_964574525.1 uncultured Bifidobacteriaceae bacterium | reverse complement strand
AACAATTGGACGGCTTATTCCTCGCCGCCCTCGGCACCGTCATCCAGTTCAACAGCGGCACCTCCACTTACACGTCGCTGACCCGTTTGACCGGGGCTGGCCAGTACCAGTTGACGGGCGGCACGCTCCAAGGGTTGCTCGATTACCTGCCGAATTTGAAATTGCTCGGCGGGAGCGTGAGCTTGAGTCCCAACTATCAGACTAATGGAACCATTGCGCGTCTCGATTTGGACGGCTCCACGCTTATGGGATCGAATGCGGTCACTGGCATCCTAAACCTGAACAGTGGATTTATCGCCGGACCGGTCTCGGTGATTGGAACAGGCGTGCTCAATTGGTTTGGCGGTCGTTTGGCTGCGGGCGCCTCGTTGCTCGTGCAATCCAACGGTGTGGCGAACCTGCTTGGCAACGGTCAAAAAGAACTGGGGGCGGGAATGACCAATTACGGTCGTGTTTATTGGAGTGGCGGCACAGTCTTGATGATGAATGACGCTTCCACCTATTTTGGCGCGGTGGAGAATCAGCCCGGCGGGGTCTGGGAAGTGCAGGGTGATTTGTCGCTCGTGCAGTGGGTCGCCAATAACTACGCCTATTTCCGCAACAACGGCACACTCCGGAAACCCACGGGCGCCGGAACCGCGACCATGGACATTGTCTTTTACAACCAGGGCGTCATCGAACAACTCAGTGGTATTTGGACCTTCGGCCGCAATTTCAGCCTTACTGCGGGGACGGTCCTTTTCGGACTGGCCGGGGACACCACGTTCGGCCGGATTGACCTGACCGGCACCGCCAGCCTCGCCGGACGGCTCGCCGCCCGCCTGCTCAATGGCTACGTGCCCGCCACCAACCGCACCTTCCAAGTCATGAGTTATGGTGTGGTCGCCGGCTCGTTCACCGATTACACCGGTCTGGACGTCGGCTCTGGCCGGGCTTTCACCCCGGTTTACACCGCAACCTCCCTGACGCTCCAGACCTATGCGACAAATTCCACCGCCATCCCCACCCCGATTGTTCTCGCTAACCCCAAGAAAGAATTGAACGGATTCAGTTTCCTCTTCACCGGTGATCCCGGAACTACCTATACCGTGCAATTCTCCACCAACCTCAGCCAAAACATTTGGAGCACGCTGCTGGTCACCAATATCCCGGTCAGTCCGGCCAAAGTCACCGATACCAACCCGCCCGTCCGGAACCGGTTCTACCGGATCCTGCGCTGAGGACGATAAACACCGGTCGGCAGTCCTGCCGACGATTGACTCGTACCCGGATCTTCGTCAGACGTGGTGACGCCGTGAGCGCGCGGTGGTAAGATTCGCCGTGTGAGTGAATCACAAATCAAAGGTCAAAAACCGACCGCGTCCTTGTTTCGGCTACTACGCCTCTTCCTAAAAAATGTGAGGTTGCCTTTGCGGGGATTTCATCATCGAGGTATTCGACGCGGCGTTTGGAAAGTTGGAGTCCAAACTTTAGTTTGTCGGGTCGAAACTCCCGGCAACGTTGGCGGAGCAAGCTGAAGCTTGAGTTCCAACTTTACTCTGAAACTTCTTCGACGAGCGCGGCAGCTTTCCGGGCGTCTTTGCCGAATTTGATTTCGGGAATGAGAAACGAAATGGCGATGAGGATCAGGCCGGCGGCAATCCAACCAATCAGTTGGAGCGAAAGGCCGGATACCAGTTGGAATGCGATAAACGGCGCGACCACCCCGCGCACGCCGGTGAAGAAGGTGTGGACGCTCATGTAATCCGCCACGCGTTCGGGCGGCGCAAATTTGGTGACCCACAAGCTCCACGCGACGTCCGCGCCGGAGTTCGACACGCCAAAGAAAATGGCGCCGACGACCAGCCACGGCATGGTGCCGCCGACGAAGAACGAAACCGCGCCGAGGGCGAAACCGAGGTTGAGGGTGATGCGAAGCACAAAGAAATTCATGCGGTCAAACAGCCAGCCCCAGAGCGGATTGAGCAGGAGGCGCGCGATGTTCGGGATGACACCGGTCAGCATGGCGATGCTGGCGGCGGTCAGCGGCGCGCCGTGCAGCGTGACGCCGTGCTTCGGATTGGCGAGATACTCGACGCGCAGCGGGCCGATCATCAGCGTCGCGAAGCCAAGAAACATCCACGAGATGAGCGTCTGTCGAAAAACGCGATCGCTGCGCGCGTAGCGCAACGCGCGGAAGGGATGGGTGCCGGCGAGCGCGGTGAGCGGCCGGGAGGGAATTCGCGCCAGACAAAACGCGGCCCAGGCAAAGGCGCCGGCGAAAACGACGAGCAGCCAGGGGAAATAGTTGATGTGCCCGGACAACGCGCGTCCGGCGATTTCGCTGAACGCCGCCGCGGTGGCGATTCGAATCATGAATGCGCGCGAAAAGAGTTTGCCCCGCTGGCGCTCGGGATAATTCTCCTGATAAATCTGCGTCAACAACGGAATGGCGATGGAGGAGGTCGTCATTGCCAGCACGGTTCCCGCGACGAACAGGGGCAGGACGGGCACGAGCGCCATGACGAGGCAACTGAGCGCGCCCAGTGCGGCCAGCCGCGACGCGGCGCGCGACACCGGCCAACCCGAGGCGGCGACGCGCGACACGAACCACGGCGCGAGCATCAGGCCCACGCTGCCGCCGGCCGCGACGAGCGCCTTGGCGGAGGCTCCGGCCTGGTAGTGACGCACGGCAATGAGCAAGAGGAAGGTGGAGCCAGCCGTTTCGAGAATTCCTGACGAAAGCGCCCGCCATTTTTCGTAACGGTAGGTGAGGGCGGTGCGACTCGTGTCAGGCATCGGCGAAGATTAAGGGCCACGCGTAGGGCGGGCAAAAGTTTTTCCGGCGGACGGCGGGGAGGTTTTTTCAATCCCGATCTTTCTCCTAATCGTTCGGGCCGTCAGAGGCTACGATTAAGAGAAAAAATTAGATCAGGACATGAGCGGCGAGCGAAGAGGGTGCGCCATCAGAGCGACGCGAGTCGCCACGTCATTTCGCCGGCTGTGTGCCAGGCAGGTAACGGAGAAAGTGGTTCCGTCACCCACCCGGCTGCGGACGTGCAGCGCGCCGCCGGCTTCCTTGACGAGGCGTTGCACAATATTCAAACCCAGACCCGTGCCCTGATCTGCGCTTTTGGTGGTGAAGTAGGGTTCGAATATCTTCGGCAGAAGGGCCGACGGAATTCCCGGGCCGTTGTCGCGCACGGACAGCCGGACGAGCGGCGCGATGTTTTGAAAGTTCTCCACGCCGAGCAGCCGGCTCTCTGGTCCATCCTGGAACACCGCGAGGTCCAGCGGTTGTTGCAGGACTTCGCCCTCAATGTCCACCTGGTGGGCCTGCGGCGAACATTGAAACGCGTTGACCGTCAGGTTGAGCAGGATCTGAATCACGTCCGTGCCGTTGATTTTCACGCCGCGGTCTTCAACCAGCGGATGAATGTGGAATTGGTTGTTGTGCAGGCTGGGATGAACGCAGACCAGATGGCTCAGGTCGGTCAACACCTGGTTGACGCCGACACGCGGGCCGTCTTCCGGCTGGCGGCGCAGAAAGCCGAGGTAGCGCCGCGAAATCTCGATGCAGTTGGTGACCTGCCGCGTGATGACTTTGAGGCGATCCTTGACGAATTCCAGGTCCTCCGTCTCCAGCCGCGCGGCATTGCCGATGCGCTGGTTCATGAGCTGAATGAAACCGGATATGACGGTCAACGGCCCGTTGATGTCGTGGATGATGTGGGCGTAAATGTCGCCGCGGGTTTGCGCGATTTGCTCCTCGATCTTCTGGGTTTGCAGTTCGGAGAGCAACTGCTGCAACTTATCGGCGTTGTTGTTGATCTCGCTTTCGAGCGAGCGGCGTTGCATGGCGCTGGCCACGGCGGCGCGCATGGTCGCGATGTCGAAAGGCTTGTTGATGTAATCGCACGCGCGCAAACGCAACGCCTGCCGCATCGTGTCGGCGGTCTCGAACGCCGTCATCATCACGACTTCCATCGAGGGATTGACGTATTTGAGGCGCTCCAACACTTCGATGCCGGACATGCCGGCCATGCGGATATCGCACACCGCCACGTCAATCTTGTTGTTCTGGGCCAGTTCGATGGCGGTGGCGCCGTCGCTGGCCATCAGCAGGTCGTAATCGTCCTTGAAGATGACGCGCAGGGATTGGCGCGGACCTTCTTCGTCATCCACGATGAGCAACGTGCCCTTGCGTTTGCGTTGCGGCGGTGATTCCATAATTTCCGCTGCGGCATCCGTAATAGTGCTGGCAGACATGTTCAACGTTTGCTCGGACCGGGTGGCCGGCCACTGTTCAAGCTCGTCAATCTGACGCGCGGTTTTTTTAATCTTACAGAAACGAATGGCGCTCACAAGCGCAAATCACTGCGTGCAAAACGCCGGCAAAACCGCCTGGCTCCGCGTCGAGTTTGGCTAAGGGGTGACGATTGTCCACGTTCACAAACAAAGCGCCTTTGTGCAAATTGGCGGGCTGCGCGCGGGAAACGATGGACGAGGAATTTGCGAAGGCGGAAATCGCCCGGCGATCTCGTCCGGTTCG
>CAZNOE010000544.1:0-4534 GCA_964574525.1 uncultured Bifidobacteriaceae bacterium | reverse complement strand
GCACCCGCTCGTCGGACGCCGGCAAGTCCGTCGCAGCTTCGCACGCGTCCACGAAAGCAAACGCGTCCCACTCGCCGCGCGGAACCAGCTTCGCCGCCAGGTCGCGTTCATCTTTTGACTTCAACAAGTCACTAACGCGCCGCGCAATTTCCGGAAAGCATGGATGCTTCCCCACGCGCCGCCACCAATATTTCGAGTTCGAATAATCCGGCTCGCGCCGGTGCATGATGGCGTGTACGAGACTGCCGTCCGTGTTCTCGATGCCCTGCGAAATGGCGTGCGACGCATCGAGATGGTCGTGCCAAAGCAACAGTAGCGCACGGATGAGTTGCTGATTTGTCGCAGGCAGGTCCGGGCCTCGAAGTGAACTATCGAGCACCGCGTTCAAAGCGGCCTTTGCCTGCACGCCGGCTCGCGGTCCAGGACCAAGCTCGGGCGGCTCAGGCGTGGCGAGGAGTTGACGGATTTGAGTGGTGGCATCGGCTGACATGGTGGCAGCTTGGCGACAACTCCGTCGTTTGCCAAGCGCGGAGCGCCGGTCTCCGACCCGGCGCGTTTGTGCGCCAATCTTTCCGCGAACAAAATCCCGACCCGACTGTCCATTCTACGTCGGTCGAAGCGAACTCGAACCGGCGCTTGCGCCGGAGACAGCGACCGGCAAGACTGTTTGTGCAAAATGGAAAGATTGTTGTGGAATAGAAGTTTTCCTGCCCGCGACCGCAGTATCTGCCTGCGGCGCGCCGGGCTTTTGTTCCTCGTGATTCTCATGGGCATGACAACCCGGGTTCAAGCGGCCAATTTCAGCGCCACACTTGACCGCGACACAATCACGCTGGGCGAAAGCGCCACGCTGTCGCTTACTTTCGAGGGCGGTTCGCCAAAGGACGTGCCCACGCCGCCGGCGATCCAGAATCTCCAGATCAATTACGCTGGCCCGTCAAGTCAGTTCAGCGTCATCAACGGCCAGGTGAGTTCCACCGTCACGCACGTCTTTACCGTCACGGCACGCCAAGCCGGTGACTTTACGATCCCGTCGCTCGCTGCCGAAGTGGGCAGCGAAAAACTTTCCACCCAGCCGCTCAAACTGAAAGTCCTTTCGCCGAGTGCGCCGTCGCCGGAAGCCGTCAATTCCGGATCGCAAGTTGCCTTTCTCAAACTCGCTCTGCCCAAGAAGGAAGTTTATCTGGGCGAAGTCATCTCCGGTGAGTTGCAATTCTTTTACCGCCAGGGGCTGCAACTCAGCGAGCCGCATCTCACAGCCACACCTACGGAAGGAATCAGCATCGGCAAAATTGCCTCGGCCCGGGAGCGCGCCCTGCGCATTGGCAACACCGTTTACAACATGCTCCCGGCCACGGTTGCCTTGACCCCCGTGAAAACGGGTCCGGTGACCATCGGCCCCATCACCGCCAGCATCGTGCTCTCGGTCCCTCCGCGTAACCTCCGCGAGATGGTCACCGGTGGCGAGCGCCAGCAGATGAGCATCGCCACCGAGACGGAAATGCTTCAATCGCTCCCGTTGCCGGCGGAGAATGCGCCGGCAACTTTTAATGGCGCTGTCGGCAATTACACCATGAACTTGAGCGCCGGGCCAACGAACGTCGCCACGGGCGATCCGATCACTGTGCGGGTCCAGATTTCCGGACGCGGCGCGCTCGGAGCGCTCACTTTGCCGGAGCAAACCGCGTGGCACGATTTCAAAACGTATCCGCCCACGTCGGACGTGAAAACCACCGACCAACTGGGCTTGCAAGGCACGAAGACGTTCGAGCAGATCGTCGTGCCGCAAACCACCGACATCAAGGAGCTGCCGCCGTTTTCATTTTCTTTTTTTGATCCGGACGCAAAAACTTATCGCACGCTGACGCAACCTGCCGTAAGGCTCGCCGTGCGTTCGGGCGGCACAACGGTTGCGCCCGTCATCGCCGCCAACAAATCTTCTCCCGCCGACAATCCGCCGCCGGCACAAGACATCGTGCCCATCAAACAGCGTCTTGGCGAGCTGGCGCAGGCCGGACCGCCGCTCGTGCAACGACCGTGGTTCGTCGCGTTGCAGAGTGTCCCGTTGGTGGCGTGGTTGTTCGCGCTGGGCTGGCGCAAGCGCGCGGATGCTCTCGCGAACAATCCCAGACTGCGCCGGCAACGGCAGGTCGCGCAAGTCATTCGCGAAGGATTGAGCGATTTGCGGCGGCTTGCAGCAGAGAACAAATCCGACGAATTCTTCGCCACGCTGTTTCGCCTGCTGCAGGAGCAACTGGGCGAGCGGCTCAATTGCCCGGCGTCTTCGATTACCGAAGCCGTCATCGATGAAAGACTGCGTCCGCGTGCCGTCCCGGAGACCACACTGACTGCGCTCCACGAACTTTTCCAAACCTGCAACCTCGCGCGCTATGCGCCGATCAAGTCGAGCCAGGAACTCGCCGCTCTTATTCCGAAGCTCGAGGCGGTGCTGGCGGACTTGCAAAAGGTGAGAGCATGAAAAGTCTGACCAAGGCTCGCCCTCACCCCGGCCCTCTCCCCCAGGAGAGGGAGGAACATTCGCCCGCCGCGGGTGAATTCGGGGGTGCTCAGATTTTCAAGTGTCCGTTGGCGAAGTCGAATGAGGCGGGAATAGGACGAAGATCACTCGAATTCTGCAAGAGCGGCGAAGGTCTCTCCCTCTCCCCGGGGGAGAGGGCTGGGGTGAGGGCGAGCGTTACATCTTTTGTGTTATTGGCCCTCCTGTTACTTTGCCCGAGCCGGATGGGCGCAGAGAATTCGGCAAGCGCGGAAATCTCGTTGGCCTTTGACGCCGCCAATAAACTTTATGCGCAAGGCAAATTCCCCGAGGCCGCGAGCGCATACCAAAATCTTGTCCAAAACGGAACGGTTTCTCCGGCGCTGTACTTCAACCTCGGCAACGCATTCTTCAAATCCAGCCAGGCCGGTCGCGCGATTGCAGCGTATCGTCAGGCGGAGCGATTGACCCCGCGCGACCCCGATGTGCGCGCGAACCTGCAATTCGCACGCAACCAGGTCCAAAGGCCGACGCTGCGGCAAAACGCTTGGGAACGCTGGCTCGGCACGTTGAATCTCAACGAATGGACGGGGCTGAGCGCCGCCGCGTTGTGGCTGACTTTTGGGTTGCTGACAGTGCGGGAACTGCGCCCGGCGCTCGCGCGCGCTTTGCGCAGTTGGGCCATGCTCTTCGGATTGAGCGCGGCTTGTCTGCTCGCGTGTCTCGCCTTGGCGTGGACTTCACAATCGCCGCACAAGACGGCGATTGTGACTGTGAAAGAGGCTACCATACGCAATGGACCATTCGACGAATCTCCGGGCGCGTTCACCGCTCATGACGGCGCGGAGTTGCGCGTGCTCGACCGCAAGGACGATTGGCTGCAAGTCACCGATGGCACGCGGCGGGTCGGGTGGGTAAAGCGTGATGCGGCGCTGGTTTCGCCGGGTTCCTAGCAGGTGTTCGGCCGAAGCCAGACCAGGTGCTCGACCGATTAGTCCTATTGCGGCCAACTGCTCGCGCCCCTCGACTCTCGACTTTCGTCCCTCGACTCTTTAGCGTCCGCGCCATGCATCTCAAGCTGGTCAGTCTGCTGGGACTGGTCGTGTTCGTCGCCGTTGCCTGGGCGATTTCCTCCAACCGGAAACTTTTCCCGTGGCGCACCGTGCTGTGGGGGCTGGCGCTGCAAACCGTCTTTGCCATTCTGATTTTGAAAACGCCGTGGGGCGCGGCGGTCTTCGATTTCACCGGACGCGCCATCAACAAGATGATTCAATTCTCCAACGAAGGCTGCCAGTTCGTCTTCGGCCCGCTGGCCGTTGACTCGATGATGCAGGCGGCGTTTCCGCAACGACCACTCGTTTTCGCCGTCCTCGTCGTCGGCACGATCATCATCGTCGCTTCGCTGTCGTCCCTTTTCTATCACTGGGGTGTGCTGCAAAAGGTCGTGCATGCGGTGGCGTGGGTGATGCGCAAAACCATGCGCACCAGCGGCAGCGAAACGCTTTCAGCGGCAGCGAACATTTTCATGGGCCAGACCGAAGCGCCGCTGTTCATCAAGCCTTACATCGCGCGGATGACGCGCAGCGAGTTGCTCTGCATGATGACCGGCGGCATGGCGACCATCGCGGGCGGCGTCGCGGCCATTTACATCAAGATGGGCATGGACGCGGGCCACAAGGAAATTGCCGGACATTTGCTGACGGCGTCCGTGCTCAGCGCGCCAGCGGCCTTGCTGATTTCCAAAGTCATGCTGCCGGAGACCGAGCAGAGCGAAACCGCCGCCGCCGCGCCCGCCGATGTGCCGCGCACCACCGTCAACGGCATTGACGCGTTGTGCCGCGGTGCAAGCGAGGGCATGACACTCGCGATCAACGTCATGGCCATGCTCATCGCGTTTATCGCGGTCGTGGCGCTGGCGAATTATCTCATCACGTTTCCGCAAACGCGCCTCGGCGTGGCGACACCCGTGACGTTGCAAATCATTTTCGGCTGGGTCAACGCGCCGTTCGCGTGGCTCATGGGCGTGCCGGCGCACGA
>CAZNOE010000543.1:2920-4536 GCA_964574525.1 uncultured Bifidobacteriaceae bacterium | reverse complement strand
GAACAAATGACTTCAACTTGTGTAGATACCAATGGCTTTAGCGGGGTGTTAATGAGATAGCCCATTCCCGCCGCGGTAATGTGTGTTGAAGGTGATTCACTCGGTTTCGCGGCGCAGCCGTTGCACTTCAGCCTTCAACAGTTTGCCCACCCGATGTCGCGCCAGATACACCTGTGCGAGGCTCACGTCGAGTTTCTTTGCCACCTGAGTCAACGGCAGATCGTCCGACGTGGCCAGCCGGAAAATGAGCAGTTGCTGGGCGCTCACTTTGGACCGCACGCGGCGAAAGGCCGCCTTCAAAAGATTTTCCTCCCACTCGCGCTGCCAGACTTCATCGAGTGCATCGGCTGCGGGATCGGGTATTTGTTCCACGGCCGACATGTCCTCGCTCTCGTCGCCGGGAAGCGGCTCCCGATTGAACTTCTCGGCAGCTTTCTCTCTTCGCCGGTACACGCTGATGCGCGAGCGTGTCACCACGCGCAGCCACGATTTGAAAGAACCGCGCGCCCGGTCGTAATGGAAGCTGGGCATCCGGCGCGCCAGGTACATGAACGTGGTTTGCACCACGTCCTGCGCCTCGGCGTCACCCAGACCGGATTTGCGGGCGACATTGTAGATGAGCCGCCAGTAGGAATCGAAAAACTCACGCCACCCGTCGTGGTCCTGCCAGTCGCGCAGTCGCGTCAGCAGGCTTTGCCGCGTCGGGAGCAGCGAATCGGTGCCGGGTTCGGCCAACATAATGTCTCGTAACTCTAGTAAGCCTCATTCGGGGAGTATCTTTCAAAAAGAATCGTCACGTCCCGCCGTCCGGCCAAAGCTGGGGTAGTGCGGGCGCTGACGTGCGCCAGGCTTAGGGAACGCGAAAAACGCGGAAGAAACGCGTGCTCCCAGTGACGTTGGTGACGAACGAATAACTCGTCCCGCTCGCAACGAGGTTTGAAGCCAGCCCCGTCCACACCGTCAGATTCGAGGAGCTTTCCACGCGATACGGTTGTCCGGAGACTGATTGCCAGGTGAGTGTGACCGACGGATTGCTGCGCGTGATCGAAAGCAGGCGGAACGGTTTGTCGTAGGGACTGTTGAACACCGTTAACACGGGGAGATGGTCCGACGCGGTGATGTCGTCGTCCGCCAGGAGAGGCGGTGGCGGATTTGTCAGGAGATCGGTGCGAAAGACCTGGCTGCTCGCGATGTTCGAAAACAGGAGGCCGCAGGGCAAAAGGTAATCGAGCCGCACGGAGAGGCTGCCCTGGATTGACCAGGTGCGGTCGTCGCTGTTGAACGGGTTGCGCGGCGTCGTGAGCTGCAATCCCGTGGGAGCGCTGATCAGGCGTTGCACCGGTTGATTCGTGCTGACCGGCCGGTTGATGTCTTCGTTCAGGTCGCCGGTGAGAACGTATGTATGCAACGCGTTGGTCGTTAAAAAGCCCATGACGAAGTAGTTGGAGATGGCGCTGGCTTCCGCGGCTCGTTTCGCTCCGTCATCCACAGGATTGCCGCTGGTGGCCTTCAGATGCGTCGTGAAAACGTGCAGCGGTTGCGGGAAATGCGGCAGGCTGATCTGCGCCTCGAAAAGATCACGCGTGAAATTGTCCAGGCTCGCATTGGCGTTGGTG
>CAZNOE010000543.1:0-2820 GCA_964574525.1 uncultured Bifidobacteriaceae bacterium | reverse complement strand
TGATCGTGGGCCGTTGCGCCGGCCCGTTGGACAACACATCGCTGAAGCTCGTGCCGACACGCACGTTGTCCACGAACAGGCCGCCCATCCCGCCGCCGCTGGAAGACTGGCGTAGCGCGAAGGCCGCGGCTGTGATGGTCGTTGGCGTGTCGGACGCCGTGACGGAAGAATCGGTCTCGGCGGTCGGATTCAGCCACAAGATAGTGGCAGCATTGCTGGGAGCATAACGAATGACGAGAACATAGTCGGTGTTGAAACTCAAATTTGAATTGATCAGCGCGTTCGGTGTATTCGCCGAATTCGCCACGCCGACCCGGAAGAATCCCGCGGGCACTCCGTTCGTAGTGATGAAAACCTTGCCGGCCTGCGCACCGGCGGTGCCCGGAGCCTTGTAATGCGCAAAGAAATTTCCCCCGCCCGAAGGAACGTTACTCACATTGAGCGTGAAGCTCGCGTAGAGGAAGACGTTGGTCGTCGCGGGATAAGGTTGTCCGGCCAGCGACGCGCTCACATCCTCAGTGTCAGCCTGGGTCAGGAACACGCGGCCCGCAACCACGGCGACTTCGCCGGTGGTCGAGCCATTGTGATGCACCCACGCGCCGGCTGAAACAGTCACGAGCGGCCCGTTGCTGTAATCAAAGGAATCACTGAGAAGAACCACACCCTGGGCCAGCGTCGCAGAGCAGACCCAAGCGCAGAAAACGGCTGAAAACTTCTTCACAACGTCATACTGCATCAGCAACGGGGATTCTCAATCGTGCGGTGTCACCAGCGTGGCATAACTGCGCTCAAATGTAAATTGATCGGCACACGCAGACGCTCATCGTTTCTGATTGTACGTTGCCACCGCGTATTTGTCGCGGGCCAAGGTCTCCGCGCGTTCGCGCAACAAAGTGTCTAGCTCGAATTCCGCCCACTGCACGCCGAAATCAAAATGCGCCGCGTCGCACATGGCCTTCTGCCAGTCAATCTTGGCAAGACCAAGCGGCGGCGGTTGCACCGAGCCTTGAACCAGCAAACCGGCACGCGTGCGCCGTTGCGCGGCCCCGGCGATTTTCCGGCCGTGCCACAACACGTCGAACTTTTCGTGGCCAGCGAAGCAGTGGCCGGGCAATGACTTCTGGCAGCACGAGGCCAGTTCCGTGGGAATGTCGAGTCTCGCGAACGCCGCTTGAATCCACTCGTGCGCGCGACGGTAACTTTCCACGGCGCGGAGCGAATGCCATTCGCTGCCCGCCGGAAACGCGAGGCTGTAAGTCCAATCGGCATCGTGCGGCACGATCCCGCCCCCGGTTGGCCGGCGGACGAGCGGTCGTAACAACGTGGCACCATCAACGTCAGTATATTTTTGAAAATAGCCGAACGACGCTGCGGATTGCGTCCAGCCGTAAAAGCGCAGCGCAGCTTTACCCAGACGCGGCATGGCTTCGAGCAACGCCTCGTCCAACGCCATGTTGAAGGCGGCAGGGCAGGGGCCGGATTGGAGCAGAAGCCAGGTTTTGTTGACGGGCAAGTTCACGATTTGAAGACAGCAGCATGGCGTGGCGTTGGCAGGTGAGAAAGTGGGAAAGTGGGCAGGTGGGATTTCGGATCGGCACGCGTCACCACTCTCACTTTCTCACTTTCCCACCCGCTCACCTGCTAAGCCTTACCCGCCGACGGACACAATCTGGCGATCTCGCACCCCGCACAATCCGGCTTGCGCGCATAGCAGCGGCGCCGCCCGTGCCAGATGAGCCAGTGGCTGAACAGCGTCCACTGTGGCTGTGGCACGAGTTGCATCAGGTCCTGTTCGATTTTCTCCGCGTTCGTGTGTCTGGTCAACCCCAGCCGCTGCGACAGCCGCGTGACATGCGTGTCCACCACAACGCCGACATTCATGTTGAATGCATTTCCGAGCACGACGTTTGCCGTCTTGCGGCCCACGCCATCGAGGTGCGTGAGTTCCTCCATCGTGCGCGGCAACTGGCCGCCGTGAAGCTCCACCAGTTTGCGACAACACGCCTGGATGTTCTTCGCTTTGTTGCGAAAGAAACCGGTGCTCTTGATCACTTGCTCAAGCTCCGGAAGGCGGGCGTTCGCATAGTCGGCGGCCGTGCGATATTTCTTGAACAGATCCGCCGTCACGATGTTCACGCGCTTGTCCGTGCATTGCGCCGAGAGGATCACTGCGACCAGCAACTCGAGCGGATTCGAATAATTCAACTCGCAGTGCGCGCCTGGATACGTCCTCTGCAAACCAGCAATGATGTTTTTGGTTCGCGCGGCTTTGGCGTCGGCGGTTTCGCGAGGCATGACAAGTCAGGGGAGGAGGCCAGGGTGACAAACGATCGCCACCGCCATTGATGGCGAATAAAATTATTTGGCGCGCAGAAGATCACGAATCTCCGCGAGTAATTTTTCCTGCGCCGACGGCACGGGTGGGGGAGCGGGCGACGCCGCCTCCTTGCGTTTCAACGTGTTCATGCCCTTGACGAGCAGGAAAATGCAGAAGGCGAGAATGGCGAAGTTGATCAGGATGGTGATGAAGCTGCCATAAGCGAACACAGGTCCTATTTTTTTGGCGTCTGCCAGCGCCAGTGCGCCGCCCGGCGCGTTGGCAATGGCCGCGGAGACTTTCTCGGACAGTGGAATGTAAAGGTTGCTGAAGTCCACGTTGCCGACCACCCGGCCGATGAGCGGCATGACGAGGTCCTCGATCACTGAACTGACAATCTTGCCGAACGCGCCGCCGATAATGACGCCGATGGCGAGGTCCACCACGTTCCCGCGCATCGCGAACTCTTTGAATTCCTTTACCATGCTCATGGTCTTGTCCTC
>CAZNOE010000542.1:0-4543 GCA_964574525.1 uncultured Bifidobacteriaceae bacterium | reverse complement strand
GGCTGGAACAGGACTCGCGTGGCGTCAAATCTGAAATAGCGGTCGCAGCGCGGGGGGGCGCATCTCAACTTTTAAGTGGGTGATTTTTGGGCGAGGGTGCTATAAGCGGAGGCATGAACAACTGCTGCGAGAAATCGGTTCCTCAATCCGACAGCAGTTTCGAGACGTTTGCCGGTCCTGTGGCCGACTGGACGGCGCGTCTGACGGCGGGCTTGACGCGAAGCGTTCAAGCCAGTGACCAGACCCTCGGCCATCTTGAGGAGGAAATCCTCTGTCAGACGCGCGGGTTGGAGCGCAAGCTTCTGGAAGCGGCGGCGCAGAAGAAAGCGGATCAAACTCCGCCCCGCTGTCCGGTCTGCGGGCAGGCCCTGACCCGCCGCACCCACGATCACCAGCGCACGTATCAGACGCGCTTCGGGCCGGTGACGATCCGGCGGTTGCGGGGGTGGTGTCGGCGCTGCCGGGCTTGGCGCTTTCCCGCCGATCACGCCTTGGGCCTGAGCGACACGGGCAGCGCCTCGCCCTCGGTGCAGGAGATGGCGGCCTTGGTGGCCAGCAAGATGCCGGTGGCCGAAGCCAGTGCGGTGATGGAGCGGTTGACTGGCGTGAAATTGCCGCCGGCCACGCTGGATCGGGAAGCCCGCCGCCAAGGCCAGCGGGCCGAGCGGAAGCGCAAGGAACAGGACGAGCAAATGCGCACGGCCCAAGGCGTTGAACAAAGGCTGCCCCAGCCGGAAATCCCCTTCACCCTGATTATCGAACTGGACGCCTGGAACATCCGCGAACGCGACGAATGGGGGCGCAGCGCGGCCGCGCGCCGCCAAGGCCGGGAACCGGAACGTTGGCACTGGGTCTATGGCGGCACGTGCTTTCGCTTGGATCAACGCGTGGAGAGCGACCGCGGCCGTCCCTGCATTTTGAGCCGCGGTACGGTGATGACCCGGCACGGCGTCGAGAGCCTGCGCGACCAACTCTTCGCCGAAGCCCAACGTCACGGCTTGGCGGCGGCAGCCAAAGTGTTGGTGGTGGCCGATGGCGCGGTCTGGATTTGGAATTTGACCGGCGACCGTTTTCCGCAAGCCCACCAGCGCTTGGACTACTACCACGCCAGCGAGCATCTGTGGGGTCGCGTCCCGGCGCTGCTCAACAACTTGCGCACGCTGGTCAAACGCCTGCGCCGAAAGAAGCGCGCGGCCGTGGCGGCGCAACTGGCGTATCTGGAAAGCCACCAGTACCGGATGGATTACGCGGCGGCACGACGGACGGGCGAACCGGAAGGCAGTGGTGCGATGGAATCCACCGGTCGGCAGTATCAGTGCCGGTTCAAGCGACCGGGCCAGTTCTGGAGTCGTGCTGGCGACGAGGCGTTGATGTGCTTGGAAACTTTTTGGCGCAATGACCGCTGGCATCTGCTCTTTCCCCACATCCGACATCAAGACCCCCGTAGAAATTGAGATGCGCCGATATGGTGATATGCCGATGGTTGACATTCAGGTGTCAGGAGGTTTTTCTCATCACGGATTGATGGTCGTGCTCACCAACACGCCGCAGGATTTCCTGCCTCGCAAGAGCAGTTGGAGAGTTACGAAGATTGGAGACGGAGTTTTTGAGTATCATGAATGAGTCGGCTAATATGGAGATAGGCTGCAAATTTTCTCCCTGAGCAATAGCTCCACCGATTGGGTTCCTCGCACGGTAAACATTCCTCCAAACGATCATTCTGTTCGGCGCCCCTGGCGGTGAAAACATTTCTCGAACTTCTCGTTCGCTGTTAGCTTGTGCGCGGATGGACGAGCCAATCATTGACCTGCAAAGCGACGATTACTTCATGCGCGAAGCCTTGCGCCAGGCGGCGCGCGCTTATGAAGCGGAAGAAGTTCCGGTGGGCGCCGTCATCGTGCGCGAGGGCCGCATCATCGCACGCGCTTTCAACCAGGTCGAATTGCTCAAGGACGCCACCGCCCACGCCGAGATGCTGGCGATCACGCAGGCCGAGGAGTCCGTGGGCGATTGGCGACTGACGGATTGCACACTGTATGTCACGAAGGAACCTTGTCCCATGTGCGCCGGGGCGATTGTGCATGTGCGGCTGGCGCGTGTGGTTTTCGGTGCAAGCGACCTCAAGGCGGGTGCGGCTGGCAGCGTGATGAACCTGTTGCAATTCCCCGGCCTCAACCATCGTTGCGCCATCACGACCGGCGTTCGCGAAGCTGAATGTCGTGCGCTGTTGCAGAATTTTTTTGCCGCACAACGCCTCGGCAAGCCGAGGATGGAGAATGGAGGATAGAGAATGGCCGGAAACTGCTGCCATCCTCCATTCTCGATCTTCCATCCTCGCTGACTCTCGTTAGCTGACGGCAATCAGCGAAACCTTTTCACCTTGATGATCGCGAGCGACGCCCTGCGCTTTCGGATCGAGCATCGGCTTGCCGTCCACGAGATAGCGATAGTGGTGATGCCCGTGGTTGAGCGGCAGTGAAATTTGCCACGCGCCGTCCGGTTGGCGCTTCATCGCGTGGGAACTGGGATCCCAGTCATTGAAATCACCGGCGAGGAAGACGTGCTTTGCCGCCGGGGCCACGCAGACAAAATTAACCGGCTTGGCCATCTTTTTTGCGGAGTAACGGTCGGCGGGGATTTTGTACGAAAAACTCGGAGCGGACGTTTTGTGTGGCATTGCTTCCCGGACTCAAAATTGTTGCATATCTCGACCGGCGTTCCGGTTTGGAGCGCGGCAAGTAACCACAAGAAAACCCGGGAGACAAGTGGAATTGTCAGGAAGCCGTGGGCCGCGTCCGTCAGGCGTTGGTTTTGATTGGCAGGCCCGCAAAAACGAGGTCCAGTGCGAACAAAGCGCGGATGCGAAACGGCAGCCACGGGAAGACCGGGACGCCAGTGGACCCGCCCCCTAGCAGATGACCGGAGACCGGATGGATTTCCACGTCGCGAAAGCACGTTGAAAGCTCGCGCCGGAGCAGTTCGTGAGAGTACGAACGCAGATGCGAAGGGTCAGGCTCGAATGGCCGGCCGGCGAGAAAACGCAAGCGGTTGCGGAGCCGAAACGCGTTGGGGACGGACCCAACCAGTTTACCGTCCGACCGCAGCACGCGGGCGATTTCGCGGAGCGCCTTCTGCGGGAAACGGACATGCTCCATGACCTCGGAGAAAACGACCACCTCGAATGAGGCATCTGGAAAGGGCAGCGTTTCCGAGTCCACATCCACCCAGTGCGCCGGGGCGTTGAGGCGTTGGGTAAAAAGTTGCAATGCGTTGCGGTCCACGTCCACGCCCGTGACCCGGTTATTGGCGGCGTAGTGTTGGGTGAGGTTGCCCGCCCGGCAGCCGACTTCGAGGACGGTTTTGCCCTCGCCAATCAACTGGATGAACAAATCTTTCCGAGCCTCGTCGCCGTAGAGATAATCGTATTTCCCTTTCCTCCCCTGAAAATCTTCATAGAAGGTGGCGATTTGTTCTTTGGTCTGATTTTCCATGACGGCTCGTGCCAACTGGCCAGTGGACGTTTAGCAATCCCGGCCCGGTCTTGCAATTAGAAACCCGAAGGTGAAACAGAATCCGGGCCAGCGATGCCACTTTCGAGCGGTCGGATGTGTTTCCGCAAGCGACCCGTGGCTCATGCCAGCGAACTTCACACTGCTATTGCCTGCGCGCCGCGACAATCAAGTGCCGCCCCAGCAGCGACGCATCCGATGCGGCCATCCGCGTGGCCAAGTGAATTCCAGGTCGCTCATTCAGCGAGACAAATATTGCCGGTAGATCGCGTCCAGTTTGTTGAGCATCGCATCGAAACTGTATTCCGCCTCCACCAAGACGCGGCCGCGCCCGGCCATGTGCCGGGTTTGTTCCGGCTGACTGAGCGTTTCCTGAATTTTGGCCGCCAAACGTGCGGCGTCGTTCACGGGAAAAATGCGCCCGGTCTCGCCGTCGCGGATGATTTCTGGAATGCCACCGACGTCGCTGCCAACGACGGGCGTCCGACAAGCCAGCGCCTGCAGGCCGATTTGCGGCACGCCTTCGTGTCGCGTCGAAGGAATGGCCAGCACATTCAGAGCGCGTAGGATTTCAGGCACATCTTCCCGATATCCGGTAAACGTCACACGGTCGTCAACACCTTCCGCGCGCGCGAGGTTTTTGAAATGCTCGACGGGCGCACCGCCCCCAACGACGACGAAGTGCGCGCGCGGTCCGGTCTCGTTGACCAGGCGGGCGGCCCTGAAAAATATCGGATGCCCTTTCCACGAACGCAGCACCGAGACCATGCCGATGAGCGGCAAGCCCACCGCTTCGGCCGGCAACGGCAGCGCGGCTTTCGGGCCATCCGGATGAAATCGTTGCAAATCAATGCCGGTCGGCACGGTGGAGATGCGGCTGGCGGGAAGCCCGAATAGGTGCTGAAAGTTCTGAGTAATCTTGCCGCTCGTGGTGATCACATGGTCGGCGAGCGTGGTGAACGCGTGACGACTGATCCAGCGATTTGGATAATCCACGTCAATATGCCGGCTGCGAATGAGCAGCGGCACACGCG
>CAZNOE010000541.1:496-4545 GCA_964574525.1 uncultured Bifidobacteriaceae bacterium | reverse complement strand
TAGTTCCGTCAGCCTATGGCGCGATGCCGGCGCAAAAGACCGGTTGATCGGGCTGCTGAAGAGCGGGAATCCGCAGGTGCAGCGTCTCGCGGCTGAGGCTTTGGGCCGCATCGGGGACAACAGCGCCGTTGGAGCTTTGCTCACTGCCACAACGGGCAAGCACGACCGCATTTTGGAACATTCGCTGACTTATGCCCTAATCGAAATCGGCGACGCAACAGCGACGACGAAAGGTCTGCAACAAAGCGACCCCAACCAGATTCGGGCGGCCCTGGTTGCGCTCGACCAGATGGATGGCGGCAACCTAAAGGCCGAAACGGTCGCGCCTTTGCTCGGAGCTAGCGATCCGCTCCTTCGACAGGCGGCCGCCTGGGTGGCGGGCCATCATCCCGATTGGGGCGGCGCGCTCGCGGGATTTTTCCGTGAGGAATTGACGACGACGAATCTCACCGACGCCGACCGCGAGGAATTGGGCAAACAACTGGCGCGATTTGCAAGCGATGACGAAATTCAGAAGCTCATGGCGGTGATGTTGATGGATCCCAGGAGTTCGACCGCAACCAGGCGAACCCTGTTGCAGGCAATGGCCTCCGCGAATCTGAAGACCGTGCCGGCGATCTGGACGTCGGCGATCGGCACCTGTCTGACAGAACAGGATGAAGTGCTGGTGCTTTCCGCCGTGGCCGCCGCGCGGGCCTTGCCGCAGGCCAAGACCAACGCGCCGAATTTCTCGGCGGCGCTGGCCGGGATCGGCGCGGATGTCAGGCGCACTGCTGATTTGAGATTGGAGGCGCTGGCCGCGGTGCCGGGCGGCTTGCGGTTGATCGAGCCGGCTCTGTTGAGTTTTCTCTGCGCGAATCTGGATTCAACCAAAACCGTGGCCACGCGCAGCGCGGCGGCGAGTGTACTCGCGCGGGCGAAGTTAAGTGAAGAGCAATTGCTCACGCTGGCCGAGACGATCAAGACAACGGGGCCGCTTGAAGTTTCGAAGTTGCTCGCCACCTTCGAGCACACGACCAATGAGGCGGTGGGTTTGAAACTGATGACTGCGCTCAAGGAATCAAAGGGCTTGTCCGGCGTGAATCCCGGCGCACTCAAGACGCTCGTCGCGAAATATCCGCCGTCCGTGCAGGAGAAAGGCAACGAACTGCTCGCATTGCTCAACGTGGATGAGGCGAAACAGAAGGCGCACCTGGAAGATTTGCTCACGACGCTGCCCAAGGGCGACATCCGCGGCGGCCAGGCCGTGTTCAACGGCCAGAAGGCGGCGTGCTCGTCCTGCCACAAAATCGGCTATCTCGGCGGCAACGTCGGGCCGGACCTGACGAAGATTGGCGAGGTTCGCACCGAGCGCGACCTGTTCGAATCCATCGTATATCCAAGCGCGAGTTTCGTGCGCAGTTACGAGCCGGTCATCGTGATGACGAAATCCGACGAGGACTTCAGCGGCGTCCTGCGCAACGACGCGGCGGATGAAATCGTGCTGGCCACCGGGCCGAACACGGAAGTGCGCATCGCGCGATCGGACATCACGGAGATGCGGCCCGGGACGGTATCGGTCATGCCCGGCGGTCTGGACGAACAACTGTCGAAGCAGGAGCTGGCTGACCTCGTGGCGTTCTTGAAAGGGACGAAGTGGGGGCCGAACTGAACGACCGCCAAGTAATCCCCTCACCCCGGCCCTCTCCCCTTCCGAAGGGGAGAGGGAGAATCGTCAGCAGTCTATCGGCGAAGCCTGCGGCGCTGGAAATGTAACGAACCGAACTTTGCTATTCCCTCTCCCCATCGGATGGGGAGAGGGTCAGGGTGAGGGGTCGGTTTGGAACAGTCCGGGCTGATTTCCCTTCGCCATTCTGAGTCCAAGTTTCTTGTAACCGAGTTCCGTCGCCACGCGGCCTTGCGCAGTGCGCTTAAGATAGCCTTCCATGATCAGGTACGGCTCATAGACTTCTTCAAGCGTGTCCGGCTCCTCTCCCACGGTGACGGCGAGCGACGAGATGCCGACGGGGCCCCCGCCAAATTTCGTGATGATGGCTTCAAGGATGCGCTTGTCCATTTCATCGAGGCCGTTCTGGTCAATCTCCATCATGGCAAGGGCGCGATCCGCAACTTCCGGGGTGATTCGGCCATCGTGCCGGACTTGGGCGTAGTCGCGAACGCGGCGAAGCAGATTGTTCGCGATGCGGGGCGTGCCGCGGCTGCGACGGGCGATTTCGTGCGCGCCGGATTCCTCGATTTCCACATTCAACAGGCGCGCCGAGCGGACGATGATGATTTGCAACTGTTCGGCGTGATAATAGTCCAGCCGCTCGCGCATGGGAAAGCGAGTCAGCAACGGGGCGGTGAGCAAGCCACTGCGCGTCGTGGCGCCGATGAGTGTAAAGCGCGGGAGGTTCAGGCGGACGCTGCGCGCATTCGGCCCCTGGTCAATGATGATGTCGAGTTTGAAATCCTCCATTGCGGGATAAAGATATTCCTCGATGGTTTTTTGCAGGCGATGGATTTCATCAATGAACAACACGTCGCCTTCTTCGAGATTCGTGAGCAGTCCCGCGAGGTCGCCGGCTTTTTCGATGGTGGGACCGCTGGAGCTTTTGAGATTGGCGCCCATCGCCTTGGCGAGGATGCAGGCGAGCGTGGTCTTGCCGAGGCCGGGAGGGCCGTTGAGGAGGATGTGGTCGAGTGCTTCACCGCGTTGTTTGGCGGCGGCGACGGCGATTTCGAGGCGTTCCTTGACCCTGGCCTGGCCGGTGAATTCGGCGAAGAGCGAAGGCCGCAGCGTCATTTCCAACGCAACGTCGGGCTTGTTCAAAGTGGAAACCGGCCGCTCAGCCATCGCGCACCAGCATGGGCAAATGAAAAATGAGCGGCAAGGGCAAACGAGGCTCCGTTAACACGTTGAAACGTTAACACCTTAAAACGTGACCGGGAGGGACGGCGCACGCAGGACAAAAGCGACACGCAGCCCACGCCGCGGACTACCTTTCCGAAAAGGCGCTGTGCCTACACAAGCACAGTTGCAATCGCCATTGTGCAGTGTTAAAAAGGCATCACCACACACAGAACTGGATTGTCACATGAAACGCTCAAAGCCGGTTCGACCAGGCGTCACACTCAAGCGAGCACAGACTGCGTTCACATTGATCGAGTTGCTCGTCGTCATTGCGATCATCGCCATTCTGGCGGCGTTGCTGCTGCCGGCGCTGGCGAAGGCCAAGGCGCAGGGCAAGCGAATTCAGTGCATCAACAATCAGAGGCAACTCGCGGTGACGTGGCTGCTTTATGTGGCGGACAATATGGATTGGGTGCCGGCCAACGGGAAGCTTGATCCACCCAGCCCCGCGCAAAAGTTCTGGGTGCAGGGTGCGTTCGTCAATCCGCAGGCCAATATCAACAACCAGTACATCCTCGACCCGCAGTACGCGTTGTTCGCGAACTACCTCAAGACGACCCGCGTCTATGTTTGCCCGACCGACCGCGCCCTGGTGAACATCGGCGGACAACTTTATCCCAAACTGCGCAGCTACTCGTTGAATGCCTATGTCGGCTGGAATGGCCCTTGGGAGGCGCGGCTGGCCTCAGGCTATTGGGTCTTCCAAAAGCACTCGCAGATGGTCGTGCGGATGCCGGCGGGGACATTCCTGTTTGCGGACGTCCAACCGGACAGCATCTGCTGGCCGTATTTCGGGGTGAAAATGGACGTGGACAGCTTCTTCAACTTTCCCGGCAGTTCGCACAACCGGGCCGCGGTGGTTTCGTTTTCCGACGGCCACGTGGAAACGCACCGCTGGACGGATCAGCGCACGATCACTGCCTACTCCGCGAACTACCACCAGCATAACGAGGCGTCCGTCGGCAACAAAGACCTCGCCTGGCTGCGCGAGCGCACGACGGTGCCGCTCAACGGATCTCAGACTATCGGAAGACCGTAATTGGTCCGAAACTTCTCTACTGCTTCCCCTTCACCAACGCATCCACCACTGCGGGGTCAGCGAGCGTCGTGGTGTCGCCGATCTGGTCGGTCTGGTTCTCGGCGATTTTGCGGAGGA
>CAZNOE010000541.1:0-486 GCA_964574525.1 uncultured Bifidobacteriaceae bacterium | reverse complement strand
ACAAGGGCGAAAACCTACAAGCCGGGTCGCGCGCGGGCAAGTGGTTTTAATTTGGTAGGGACGGCGCGCTGCGCCGTCCGCGCCGGGTTGCGGTTGTTTTCTACTGCTTCCCCTTCACCAACGCCTCCACCACTCCCGGATCAGCCAGCGTGGAAACATCGCCGATCTGGTCGGTTTGGTTCTCGGCGATTTTGCGGAGGATGCGGCGCATGATTTTGCCGGAGCGTGTTTTCGGCAGGCCGGGGGCGAATTGAATCTTGTCCGGCACGGCAATCGGCCCGATTTCTTTGCGCACATGCAGCGCGAGTTCCTTTTTCAATTCCTCGCTTGGCTCGACGTGATCCTTGAGCGTGACGAAAGCGTAGAGGCCCTGGCCCTTGATCTCGTGCGGCATCGGCGCGACGGCCGCTTCGGCGACTTTCGCGTGGCTCACCAGCGCGCTCTCGACTTCCGCCGTGCCGATGCGATGGCCGGAGACGTTCACCA
>CAZNOE010000540.1:0-4548 GCA_964574525.1 uncultured Bifidobacteriaceae bacterium | reverse complement strand
TGTCGGCTGGATTAACAATTCTTGATCGCCCCGTCGGCCGAGAACGACAGGAAGTAACCTTCCCACGATGACGGACTTGATTCAAGAATGTTACCGAGTTCTCGGACTCGAACCGGGAGCTCCTGTTCAAGCTGTCAAGCAAGTCTATCGTCAACTGATCAAGGAATGGCATCCCGACAAATTTCACGGGGATCATGCGAAGAACAAGGGGGCAAACGAGAAACTGAAGCAGATAATCCCTGCCTACGAAAACCTGATCGCATACCACGGAGGCAGCCCACCGAAGAACTCGTTTCGTCGAACGCAACGGCCAGCAAACGCGCAAACCGTGAGGGCAGAGCCGAAAGACCCCAAAGCGCAATTTGAGGAAGGAACGCGGTGTAAACAATCTCGTAACTTTGAGCGTGCCGCACACTGGTTTCAGCAGTCTGCGAATCAAGGCTACACGGATGCGATGTTCGAGTTGGGCAACTTGTTTTATGAAGGGGAAGGCGTCAGGCGAGATCGTCCCGAGGCGGCGTATTGGTATCGTTTGGCCGGGGAGAAAGGACACAAAGAAGCACAATTCAAACTCGGCGCAATGCGAGAATCCGGCGACGGCGTCTCCGTTTTTCACCAAGAGGCGCTCGAATGGTATCTTAAAGCCGCCGAGCAAAATCATGCGAAAGCGCAACTGGCGGCGGGTCGGCTCTATAATTCGATTCGCGATGGAATCAAACAAGATGCTTGTCTAGCTGCTTTCTGGTTTCGCAAAGCGGCTGCTCAGGGATTGGCAGAAGCTGAATATAAACTGGGCCATCTTTACGAGTGGGGCGGACGAGGAGTGAAGAAGGATTTCGCCGAAGCCGCGACGTGGTTTCGGCGGGCTGCCGAAAACGGACACGAATATGCACAGTTTGAACTCGCGCGTTTTTACGAGGAAGGACTTGGTGTGCCACAAAACGAGCGTGAAGCGGATCGCTGGTTGCGCCACTCTGATTGGGCTGGGAGATTGAAGGAGGAGGCGCGTGCCGGGCTTGCTACTTCTCAAGCATCGCTAGGTCACATGTATGAAACAGGAATCGGTATTGAGCGAGACTTGAGCAAAGCGGTTAAATGGTATCGCAAAGCGTCAATTTGGGGGGCTTCCAACATTCAAATCACATTGGCCAAGCTCTACGCGACCGGGAGCGGGACTCGTAGAAATGTCGCCGAAGCATTCAAATGGTTGACGATTGTGAATCGACCAAATGATCGAGAGGTGAAAGCCCTTCTTGAATCGCTCGCGCGGGAAATGAGTGACAAGGAAATCGAAAAAGCGAAGCGGCTGGCCTCGAGATTTGTGCCTGTATTCATGCAAAGCCCGAAAAAGCGAAGGACGCGACGCAAATGATCTAAGCGCGCCTCGTCAAATTTGAATTTGTCCGACCCAATTTCGCGGATTTCGCAAATGGATTCGCAGCTCGAAATTCGAGTTGGGCTAGTCATCCGGGCGATACTGCCCTCCGAACCGGCCAGCCTGGTTGGCTGTTCGATGACTCGCTTCATTGTCCGCTCTTGACCGCGCAATGCGACGGCCATAAGAAATCCAGTGTTATGAGCCTCCGCAGCTTAGTATCCTTCGCGCAAGAGCACATTTCGCGTCAGCAGCTTAACCAGCATCATCACACACCACCTCCATCACTGCCACGTGCATCTGAGGACAAAGCGAATTTGGATTCGGATGATGAGCCGGGAATTACCAGACCCGAATTCCCAGACTGGCTGCGCGCGGCTGAAAACGAAGTCATTCCGCTTGATGAAGGAACATCCCTAGCGATTGACGACGATGAACAAATCGTCGCGACAAGAGTCGGCGACAGATTGACTGGCCAAAGGCCGAACGTGTATGCCGGTCCTGACGCGCTGGCGTACTATTTGCCATTTCACTTTTATGTCGATGGTGTGTGGGGAATTTACGTGAGGGTAAAGGGTATTATTGAGTTGGCGTGCGAAATCAAAGGCGACACGGTGAAGCGAAGCGACAGCGCTGAACTGAAGGCTGGCCAACAGCTCTTATTGGATCACGAGTGTTTTCATTGCCTCATCGAAGCTGCCGCCACACGCGCTGAAGTCGTGGCGGGTCAGCCGATTTACCACTCGTACTTTTATGACAAGCGCGGCGCTGCACACGAGGAGGCAATGGCAAATGCCCACGCCTTCCGGAATTTAGTTCCGAGTTTTCCGTCCTTTTCAGCAAGTGTTAGTTACTGGATGAGCCAGCAGGGAGTTGGCTATCGGGACTTTCAGAATTTCGTGAAAGGTCGGAATTTCAGTCACGGGCAGGCAAAGTGTGGCGGAAATATCATCCGGTTTGTTCCGCCAAAACGTGCTATTGGAGCGTATCTCCCTTCTGGATTCCTATTCGGGAAGCATTCGCCTTCGATAATTCCGACCTATCTTGTGGTCGAATCAGATGTGGCGCGTTACGTTCTCAAACCGTTCCCTAAGTTCAACGGCATAATCGTCAAAGTACACTCGCGAGAACATCCGCCGCCACATTTTCATATCGAAATGCCCCCCGGAAAGGAACGGACAAGATACGTTTGGCCGACCCTTCAGCCGATGGACGGAGACCCGAAGCTCTCGCACAAAGAGGAGGACAACTTGCGCGTATATCTTCGCGAGTTTGGTCAGGAGATTCATCGTCGGTTGGTTGCTGTTTATCCGACGCAGTCTTTGGCGATGCCGTCGCTGGACTGATAAGCCGAAGCGGTAGTGTTTTTGCCAATTTGATTTGAAATGGTGAACGAGAGCCTTGACCAAACTGTATCGCAATCAAGTTGCGCGCCGCCGGCGAAGGGTTAAGCGGCTCTTGAACCACGATCAATCCCGCGTTACTCTTTTCCCATGAGCACGGCGGAGAAAATCTTCCAGAAAGCGCAAGCCTTGCCCGAACCGGCCCAGGACAAACTCCTGCACGGCGCCGAGGAAATGGCGCGCCAGTATCCGTCCGCTGCTCCCAGCCCGCTGACGATGCACGAGGCCGCCGAGTGGCGCGGCAAGCTCGCCGCCTGGGAAGAAGACTGGAACGCGCCGGGCATGGAGGCGTATGACCGGGCTTAGGGGGTGATTTTTGTTCAGGTTCGGCTCGCGAGGACGCTCGCCCCACCAGCGAAACGCGCGCCGCCTCGGTGGGGCGAGCGTCCTCGCGAGCCGTCGTTCTCACAAACTTTTTCCTCTCCGCCACGGCTCGTCAGTAGCCTCGCCCCACCAGTTATTTGCCACTCCACATCAGATCGAAAACTTTGCCTTTGAAGGGCCAATCTTCGATGCGTTGGCAAAGGCCTTTGCGGACTGGATTCTCCTGCACGTAGAGCCATTTCTCGGAAAAGTTCTCGCCGTCGCGCAGGCGATGATGCCAGCCACGCGATTGAAACTTCCATTCGGGTGGGGCGAGCGTCCCCGCGAGCCATTTATGCTTCAGCGCGAACTCGCGCTTCCAGTAGGAAATCCAGGTCTCAATCGTGAAACGCAAATCGTGTGGCGCACAGAAGCAATGGAGGTGGTCCGGCATCAGCAGATAATCGCCGACAAGCCAGGCCTTCGCCTCGAGCCAAGTCTGATGAAGCAGCCGATGCGCTGTCTCATTGGCCAGCCAAGGTTCGCGCATCTCGGTGGTCACGGTAAGCAGTATGATGTTGGATTGACCGAGGTTGATGTGAACACCCGGTGAAGGATTCTGACGCTGCGGGAGCTCGTTATCCGGGGAATCGTTCACGAGCAAAGGTTATCAAAAGGGAGATTGCTTGAAAAGTATGTGATCTGGATTCGGCTCGCGAGGACGCTCGCCCCACCTTGCGACGCATTGCTCGTCTGAAGGCTCGTCGGTAGCCTCGCCCCACCGGGTGAAATCAAAGGTTTCCGCCATGAGCACGCTGACCCACATCCGCAATTTCCTGCGCCTTGATGACGGCCTAAGCCACGAGCGGCAGGCCGCAGCCGGACGATTTCGCCGCTCGCTGCGACAGGCGGGTTTCGATGTCGTCATCCACCTCGCGTTGCCCATGTCCGACAACGCCCTCCCAAACGAAGGCGAACTGGTCTCCGCATCCTGTCTGGGCTTCTGCGCCATGGTCGGATCAACACCGCGGACGTTCAAGGGTTTCGAGCGGCATCCGTGCGTAAGCAAAAGTCATTTTCCACAAAAGCGCTCGAAGTTTCCACCGAACAGATCCTTCACGTCGCGCTCGACTTCGGCGGGCGTGACTTGCCAGCCGGTTTGCGCCAGCGCGGTGTATTTGTCCACGAGCACTTCCGCGATGACGCGGCGCGAGTGCTGCCATTTGTAGATGATTTGCTCAAGCACGCGCGCGTCCGAATGCTGCGGGGTGAAACTAAGCCCCAGCAGTTCCACGCGCAGCCGCGTCATTTCATCAATGAGATACGGCACATTGGTGAACCACCAGCACCCGAAGATGTGCAGGTTGCGGAACTTGCGCGCCAGCACGCACAACTCGTGTTGGTTCTCTCGTGCGAGGACGGTCGTGAGGAATTTGTTGTCCGGATAATTCGCGCAGAGATTTTGCA
>CAZNOE010000539.1:0-4550 GCA_964574525.1 uncultured Bifidobacteriaceae bacterium | reverse complement strand
ACCGTCCAAACGCAAGACAATTGGACAAGAAGGCCTCTTGCCGACTTCGCTAAGATCAAGCCCAGTGAGGAACAAATCCGTGGATTTACCCCTCAAATTGAGGCGACGCCCCAATCTTGGTTCTTTAAGTCCATGGGGCACTGGATTTGCTAGTTGACTCGCGTGTATCTCGATCATTACGGCCTGACAGAGCCGCCTTTCGACATCACACCGAATCCGCGGTTTCTGTTTTATAGCGCGAAGCATCGGGAAGCCTACAACCATTTGCTTTACGGCATTCGCGAGCGGAAGGGCTTTGTCCAGTTGACCGGCGAGGTTGGCGCGGGCAAGACCACGCTCTGCCGGGCGATGCTCGAGCAACTCGACGGGCATTTCTCCACCGCGCTCATCCTCAATCCGGTGATGAGCGCCGACGAATTGATGAAGGCCATCGCGATGGAATACGGCCTGCCGGTCAATGGCCTTGACCGCCTCAACACGCTCGCGGTGATCAACCAGTTTTTGCTTCAGCAAGTCGAGCGCGGCAAGGACACCGTGCTCATCATTGACGAAGCGCAGGATTTGACCGACGACCTGCTCGAACAGGTGCGGCTGCTGTCGAACCTGGAAACGGATGATCGCAAACTTCTGCAAATTGTTTTGTTCGGCCAGCCGGAGTTGCGCGACCGATTGAACAATCCGCGCCTGCGACAGCTTCGCCAGCGCATCACGGTGCGCTATCACCTCCTGCCGTTGACCCGCTTTGAAGTATCGCAATACGTGCAGCATCGGCTCGAAGTTTCGGGCGCGAAAGGCGCGCCCTATTTTACGCGCGCGGCAATGTGGCGTGTGCACCGCTATAGCAACGGTATTCCGCGACTCGTGAATGCCGTTTGCGACAAAGCGCTGCTGGCGGGATTTGTGCACCAGGCCGAGCGGATCAATTATGGCATGATTGGTCGCGCGATCCGCGAACTTGAAGGAGACATTCACTCATGAGCTTGATCAATGAGGCACTAAAACGGGCCAAGCAGGCGCAGAAGGAAAACCCGGCGCCGCCGTCCGCGCTGCAATTCAAGGCCGCCGACCCATCCCAACGGCGCAGCTCAGGGCCGCCCGTTCTCATGATCGTCGCGGTCGTTGTCGTCCTCGCGCTCGTTGGGGCGTTCGTCATGATCGCATTGCAAAAGCGAGGAGCGTCTCCGGTCGTAAATGCGAGGCAGCCGAACGAGATCCGCTTGCAAACCGCCGCGCCTTCGGTCGTGACCCCGGTGGCGAATCCCGCCAGCGCGCATGAGCCAGTGCTCGCGACAAGTCAATCTCAGGCAACTCAGTCTGCGGTTCCGAATACCGCCGCGGAGCCAAGAGTTTCGGCAACTCCGCCAGTCTCCGCGTCAGCCGACTCTGTAACGAATATTGCGACCGCTGACGTTGACCCGACGCCAGCCAAACCGGCTCTACCGAAATTACAGGGCATTTTCTACCGCCCTCAGCGGCCATCGGCGGTGATCAGCGGCAAGAATGTTTTCGTCGGCAGCCGTGTAGGCGAGTTTCAGGTGCTGGCAATCACTCAGGAAAGCGTCACCATCAGCAGCGCCACCCAGACGAACGTGCTGAGTCTGGCAGAGTGAACGGATTACCAGTCGCGCGGAATTCTTTCCGCGAATCCGATTGGCGATTGTCGATTTGCGGACTGAGATCCGTGCTTCTTGAGCTTGTGCTTGCCGTGCCCGCGCTCTTTCGCCAGCTTCATGCGCCATGTTTCTGCGCAAACAATTCGCGAACTCACCGACAGTTGCCCGTGTCGCGCCGTTCGTGGTTTTTCTGCTGCTGACGTTTTGCCAGGGCCAATTCGGTGAAGCATCGCGTTACTGGTTTTATCTCGCGAAGACGCTGGTAGGCGCGTGGCTGATCTGGGAAATGCGCCCATTCGTGACCGAAATGCGCTGGGCGGTGAGTTGGGAAGCGGTCGTCGTAGGAATTGGGGTCGGGGCGGTTTGGGTGGGATTAAATGATTTTTATCCCAAGCTGGGCAAAGCGGGCGCGGTTTGGAATCCCCACACGCAATTCGGCGAAGGCTCGGTGCTGGCATGGTTGTTCGTGGCCGTGCGCGTCCTCGGCTCGTCGCTCGTCGTGCCGCCGCTCGAAGAAGTGTTTTACCGCTCGTTTCTTTACCGCTACATCGCGAAGACCGATTTCCAATCCGTGCCGCTCGGGCAATTCGCCTGGATGCCATTTCTCGTGACGGCCGCAGTCTTCGGTTTCGCGCATCACGAATGGTTGGCCGGAATCCTCTGTGGCATGGCTTACCAATGGCTGGTAATCCGCAAGCAACGCCTCGGCGACGCGATGACGGCGCACGCCATCACGAACTTTCTGCTCGGCCTGTGGGTGGTATGGAAGGGCGCGTGGCAATTCTGGTGAAACAACATCGAACATCGAACATCCAACTCCCAACATCCAATGAACGTAGCCCACGTTGGTGGTTAGTTGGGCGTTCGAGGTTTGATGTTGGTTGTTGGATGTTTTCCTAAATGACTCCTTGCATACTCTTTGAAGACGAACATCTGCTCGTCGTCAACAAACCTGCCGGCTGCAACACGCACGCGCCCAGTCCCTACGCCGGCGAGGGAATCTACGACTGGCTGAAGAACCGCGAGGCGCGTTGGGTGTCGCTGGCCATCATCCATCGGCTCGACAAGGAAACCAGCGGCGTGATGGTGTTCGGAAAGACACCGCTCGCCAATCGCTCGCTCACGGAGCAATTCACCCAGCGCGGCGTTCGGAAAGAATACCTGCTGCTCACGGACCTGTCACCGAAGCGGCGCGAATTTACGGTGAACTCAAAAATTGTCCGCATTGGCGAACGCTACACCAGCAGCCTTCATGGCGAGCCGGCGCAGACGAGGTTCCGTGCACTTTCGGCCGAAGAAACGGAGCGCCGGTCTCCGACCCGGCGCGTTTCGATCAATCACCCCCATCGCGCCGGATCGGAGACCGGCGCTTTGGTATATGTCGAGGCCGAGCCGCTTACGGGCCGCACGCACCAGATTCGGGTCCATGCGGCGGAGAGTGGCTTCCCGATTCTGGGCGATACGCTTTACGGCGGCACACCGGCGGCGCGCCTCTTTCTCCATGCGATGGAACTGACGTTTCGGCATCCGGCGAGCGGCGAAGAGGTGCGGTTCTGTTCGTCGCCGGATTTCGCGGCGGATCCGCGACTGGCTTTGCGCACAGCGTTGATTGAGCCGGATGCCACAAATGCGTTCCGCCTCATTCACGGTGACAGCGACGGTTGGTCGGGGTGGTACGTGGACAAGCTTGGCGATTTCCTGCTCTCGCAAAGCGGGCGCCCACTGAGCGACCGGCAAAGAGAGTTTCTGAAAGTCGCGATGTCAAACGCCTTGCTCATCAAACATCACGCATCACGTATCACGGCGGCCTATCACAAAGTCCTGACGCGCCACGTGCGGCGGACAAGCGCGACCGACGCTACGCCACAGCTTGTGTCGGGTGAAGCCGCGCCGGAACGATTCGCGATTCGCGAGAACGGCGTGCGATTCGAGTTGAGTTTCAATGAGGGCTACTCGGTCGGTTTGTTCCTAGATCAACGTGACAACCGAAGGCGTTTTCTCACCGGCTACGTGTCGGCGGGGTTTCCGTTGTTCCAATCCGCAATCCGCAATCCGCAACCCACAATCCTTAACGCTTTCGCCTACACCTGTGGCTTTTCCGTTTGTGCGGCGCTCGCGGGCGCGAAGACGACGAGCCTTGATCTCTCAAAAAAATATCTCGAATGGGGCAAACGCAACTTCACGCTGAACGGACTTGAGCCTGAGCAGCATAATTTCATCTACGGCGACGTGTTCGGCTGGCTCAAGCGGCTGGCGAAGAAAGGGCGTGCGTTCGACGTGGTGGTGCTGGATCCGCCAACATTTTCGCAGTCGAAGGAACACGGCGTGTTTCGCGCAGAGAAGGATTACGGGGGACTCGTGGCGCTCGCTCTGCCACTGCTCAAGACCGGCGGAGTTCTGTTTGCCTCCACCAATGCCGCCGAGTGGCCCGCCGAAAAATTTATTGCGTGCGTGGCGAAAGCGATTCGCGCCGCGCGCCGCAAGATTGTGCAGCAACATTACGCGCCCCAGCCGCCGGATTTTCCCATCAGTCGCGCCGAACCGGCTTATCTCAAAACTGTGTGGTTGCGCATTTCGTAAGAGCCGAGAGGAAGTCCGCTGCAGGTGAGAAAGTGGGAAAGTGAGCGAGTGGGAGTTTTCCGGTGCGCCTGCTCGCTTCCCACTTTCCCACCTGCTCACCTTGCTCACCTGCTCAAGTCATTCCCGCCTGCAACACCTTCAGCATCTCGCGGTCGAGCTTGTGGTCGCGGAAATCCTCGTATTCGACGTCCGCGCGCCGGCTGTCAAGAACGCCAAATGACCCGCGCAGGTTCCACAACGACCAACCCCAGCCCGCTTCTTTCCAAAGCTCAAGACAATCGCGCATCCAGGCCAGCGCGACTTTGTGCGGCGTCTTGTTGTGCGCGCCCCATTCGCCGACGTGGATGCCCACTCCTT
>CAZNOE010000538.1:1292-4552 GCA_964574525.1 uncultured Bifidobacteriaceae bacterium | reverse complement strand
TTCAACGACGCGCCGCCGTGCTTGGAGCAATTCGTGACTTCGCGGACGTGACGTGAGGAAGTGCTGACGAAGACCTTGGTGAATTCGGGAATCACCGCGCCAGCGATGGTGCCGCAACTGATGATGACGGAAAGCACCCACCACAGCGCCGGTTGCGCGACGCCGGCCACGCTGAAATCGCCAAGGAGCAGTTTGCTCGCGATGAATGTGACGGCGATGGACACCGCCGAGGTGATCCATACGAGATGCGTGAGCGGCGCTTCAAAGTCGAAATCCTTCTGTCCGCCGAACTTCGCTTTGCTGATGACTTCATTGACGAAGTAGGAAAACAACGACGTCACGATCATCAACGCCCTCATTGTGAACAGCCAGATGATGAGTGTCGCGCAGATGGCCGGGCTTTTTGCGAGGGCCAGGGCGAGGAACGCGATCAATGCGACCCCGGTTACGCCGTAGGTTTCAAAACCATCCGCCGTCGGCCCGACGCTGTCGCCCGCGTTGTCGCCGGTGCAATCCGCGATGACGCCGGGATTTTTCGGATCGTCTTCGGGCAGCTTGAAAACGATTTTCATCAGGTCCGAGCCGATGTCGGCGATCTTGGTGAAGATGCCGCCGCAGATACGGAGTACGCTCGCGCCAAGCGATTCGCCGATGGCGAAGCCAATGAAGCACGGCCCCGCCAGATCGCCCAGGAACATCAGGATGCAAATCATGAAGAACAATTCCACCGCCACAAGCAGGAGACCGACGCTCATGCCGGAACGCAGCGGGATGCCGAGCGTGGCGAGCGGATTGCCCTTGAGCGCGGAGAACGCGGCGCGAGAATTGGCGACGGTGTTGATGCGGACGCCGAACCACGCCACGCCGTAAGAGCCGAGTATCCCCAAAATGGACGCGAGCAGAATCATCACCACGTGGCCCACCGAGTTCCCCTGAAGAACCTTGAAGTAATAAATCATGCACGCCGCGATCAGCACCCAAAGGATGGCCAGGAACTTGCCCTGGGTGAACAGGTAGGTTTTGCAGGTTTCCCAAATGGTGTGGGATACCTTGGCCATGCTGGAATGCACGGGCAGGGCTTTGGTTTGCAGATATTGCACCACACCGAAGGCCGCGCCGATCGCGCAAATCAGGATGCCGAGATACATCAGTGCCGCGCCGCTGACGCCTCCCAGACCGGCGAACTTTACCGCGTCGAGCGGTGGGATGACGATATCCGCTTCGCTGGCGGAAGCACAAAACGCGAGCCCCAATACAGTGAGGACGAATACAACCCAGAACCGAATTGATTTGGTAGCCATAAAAATCAGGCGCGAGACTATGCAAGGCAGCTTAGCGCTTGCCAATCATTTTTTGCCAAAATGAACCCAAGTCTGGACGAAGGGTCCACGAGCTACGCCACATTCGCCATAACGGAAGTCTGTCAGGAATGGCGTGCGGTCTCCGCTGCCAGGCTTTCGCTGCACAGATTCTTGCGCCGTTCATACTAAAGTTGGGATTGGCACGGGAGGGACATTGCCGTAGTGTGCGCGCAAATCGTAACCAATCCGAATATGTCAAAGCCGATTCATTCAGGCTGCAAACGCAACTGCGCGTGCTTTTTGGCTGTGCTGTTGCAATCGCTGACGCTGTCATCACTGCTGGCGCAACAAGTTCCCGTCGTTGAAAAGACTTTGTCCAACGGCATGCGCGTGTTGCTCGTCCAGCGCGAGGACGAAACGACCGTTTCTGGCGGCTGGGTGGCGCACGTCGGCAGTTCCAACGAACGCCCGGGCATCACGGGCATCGCTCATCTTTTCGAGCACATGATGTTCAAGGGCACGCCGACCATCGGCACCAAGAACGCCAAGCGTGACCTGGAAATCATCGCCGAGCAGGAGCGGGTCCGTGAGCAGATGCGGCAGGAGGACCGTAAATTGCGCGAGCGGCTGCGGCGCGGCGAAGTGGATGACTTGCTCAAGCCGGAGAACAAGAGCGAGCGCTATCGCGAACTGGAAAAGGACTTTCAGAAACTCATCGAGGAGCAACGACAATTGCTCGTCAAAAATGAATTCGACAAAATTTACCGTTCGGCAGGCGCCTCCGGGATGAACGCGTTCACGAGCGAAGACATGACCGTCTATTTCGTGACCGTGCCGGCGAACAAACTCGAGTTGTTCCTGTGGATGGAATCGGAGCGGTTGTTGCGCCCGGTGTTCCGCGAGTTCTACGCGGAGCGCGACGTGGTGTTCGAGGAGCGACGGATGCGCACCGAGTCAACGCCCCTGGGCAAATTCCAGGAGTGCGTCAACGCCATGTTCTGGGAATCGCATCCCTACAACTGGCCCGTGGTGGGTTGGCCGTCAGACATCCCGGCGATTTCCAAAGCGCAGGCGGACGAGTTTTACGCAACTTATTACGCGCCGCAGAATCTCACGCTTGTCCTCGTGGGCCGGTTCAAGGCGGATGAGCTTCTGCCCCAACTTCAAAAATACTTTGGCCGCATTCCGCGCGGAGCAACGGAAGCGCCGGACGTGGTCACGCTCGAAGTGAAACAGGTCGGCGAGAAGCGATTCAACGCCGAGGCAGAGACCAATCCGCAGGTGGACATCACCTGGCACACGGTGGGATTCGGCCATCGCGATTCGTATCCGCTGATGGTGCTGGGCCAGGTGCTCTCGACGCGGACCGGGCGGCTCTACAAGGGGCTGGTGCTCGATTCGAAGGTAGCCACGGAGGCTTTTGCCGGGCAAAACCCGATGAAGTGGGCGGGCTACTTCAGCGCCGGAGGGGAGGCGCGCGAAGGCCACACGCCGCAGGAAGTCGAGGCTGGCATCTATACCGAACTCGACAAGGTCAAGAATGAGGACGTGCCGCCCGAAGAGTTGCAGAAGGTGAAGAACAATTTTGCCGCCGGTGAATATCGCAAGCTCACTTCAAACATGGCGATCTTCATGCAACTCGTGTTTAACGATGGGCGCGGCGACTGGCATGAAATCAACGACGCGGGCGCGAAATTTCAGGCGGTGACCGCTGCGGACTTGCGGCGGGTCGCGAGCACCTACTTCAAGCCGGAGAACCGGACGGTGGCGGTTTACACGCGCAAGCCGGGCACAGCGAAAAAGGAAAAGGAGACGGTGGAATAATGAAAACGGCCTATTCGACATTTTCAGCGGAGGCGAATTCACGCTCGCCCTCACCCCGGCCCTCTCCCCCGGGGAGAGGGAGAATCGTTCGCTGTCTCGCTCGAAAACCTGCGACTGGATTTGCCGGACAGTTGT
>CAZNOE010000538.1:0-1192 GCA_964574525.1 uncultured Bifidobacteriaceae bacterium | reverse complement strand
TCGTGCCGGACCACGAACTCCCGCTGGTGAGCATCGCCCTGTACATTCGCACTGGCGACTGGGTCGAGCCTGATGGCAAGGAAGGACTCACCGATCTTTGCGGTTCCCTGCTCACACGTGCGGGCACCGCCTCGCGCACGGCGCAAGACCTTGAGGAACGACTGGCTTTTCTCGCCGCGCAACTGTCGTCTCACGTCGGCGGCGCGGAAGGTTCGGTAAGCCTTAATCTGCTCTCCAAAGACCTTGAGGAAGGTCTGGCCATTCTGCGCGAAGTGCTCACCGAACCGCGCTTCCAACAGGACCGGATTGACCTCCAAAAGCAGCAGATGCTGCAAGGCATGCAACAGCGCAACGACGATTCCTCGGACATCGAGAGCCGTGAGGCAGACTTCCTGGCCTACGGCGAGAAGTTCTGGGACAACCGTCACCAGACCGCCGCCTCCGTCGAGTCCATCACGCGCGAAGACATCCTCGCCTTCCACAAAAAATGGTTCTCGCCGTCGAATTTCGTTGTGGCTGTGAGCGGAGATTTCGACCGCGACAGCATGGTTCAGAAACTGGAAAAGCTCTTTGCCAACTGGCCATTCACTGGCGCCACACCGCCGACGATTCCACGCGACATCCAGATGGCTTCACCGGGAACGTATCTTGTGGACAAGGACGTCAACCAGGGCCGCGTGGCCATGCTGTTGCCCGGCATCATGCGTGACAACCCGGACTATTTTCCGAACATTATCATGAACGACATTCTCGGCGGCGGCGGCTTCACCTCGCGCATCGTCAACCGTGTGCGCTCCGACGAAGGGCTGGCCTATTCGGCGGGCTCGAGTTTTCCGGGCGGCGTTTATTTTCCCTACGCCTTCCGGGCGGGCTTCCAATCCAAGTCGCGCACCGTGGCTTACGCGACCTCGATCATCATCGAAGAAATGAAGCGCATCATGGCTGAACCCGTGACGACCGAGGAACTGGACAACGCCAAGCGTGGTTACATCGAGCGCATCCCGCGGAGCTTTGCGACGAAGGCACAGGTGGCGAACCTATTGGCTTATGAGGAATTCACCGGCCGTTACACGAAAGAGCCGGATTACTGGCAGAAGGTCGTGCCCCGCATCCGCGCCGTGTCGCGCGAAGATGTCCAGCGCGTGGCGAAAAAATATCTGACGCTCGACAAGCTGGTGATTCTCGTCGTGGG
>CAZNOE010000537.1:1218-4559 GCA_964574525.1 uncultured Bifidobacteriaceae bacterium | reverse complement strand
ACCATACGCAAGCATTGGCTGTTTTACAACCTGATTAAACAGTTGCTCGATGAAGCCGTTTTGCGCCTGTTCGCTGCCGGCAGCAAATTCCGCCACGTCACGCGCGCCGGCAAAGCGGACGGTCTTGCCGTCATCGGTGAGATAGTCATTCAGCACGTCAATGGGGCGTCCATTCTCGCCGGTGCGGAAACGTCCCACGGCGTCATAATGCTCCAGGCTGAAGCCGAGCGGATTGATGACCGAGTGGCAGCTTTGGCAGGCTTGCGGGCGGGTGAGTTCCGCGACCTTTTCGCGCATGGTCAGATTCGGAGCGAAGTCCGCGTCCTTGAACGTCTGCGCCATGGGCGGAGGCCGGAGCGCGCGGCCCACGATGTTGCGGGTCAGGAACACGCCGCGGTGAATCGGCGAGGTGAACTTCTGATACGAAAACGCTGCGAGCAGATATGGGTGCGTCACCACGCCGGAACGTTCTCGCGGATTCATCGTCACCTTCACGAACTCATCCGTGGCGTTCGTGCTCAGCCCATAGAATTCCGCCAGGCGATTGTTCACAAAAATGTAGTCCGCCAGCAACAGCGCGCGGAAGTCCGAAGCGCTACCCCAAACGGCATCCTCCAAAAACAGGTCCAGCGAGGTGCGCAGGTCGGTGATGATCTCGGGCGTGAATCCCGGAAAGACTTTGTCGTCCTTGGAAAGATTCTCCACGCGGTCCATTTGCAGCCAATGGCGCAGGAAGTCCTGTGTCTTCGCCCGGGCGCGAGGATCGCCCAACATGCGCCGCGCCTGCTGGCTGACCGCTTCGCGCGTGCGGAGTCCGCCTTGAGCCGCGAGCTTCTCCAATTCCCGGTCCGGCAGGGAATCCCACAGGCCGAACGAAAGACGCGTGGCGAGTTCGAAGCTGTCCGGCGCGCCGTTTTCCAATCCGAGGTACAGGAAACGCGGGGACTTCAACGTCAGCAGCACGACCCGTTTCACGGCGTCGTCCGCCTTCATCCCTTTCTTGAACTGGTTCGAAACGAAAATGCGCTTCTGCTCGCCGGTCAATGGCCGGCGGAACGCGGTCGCGACGAATTCGCTGCAAAAAGCCTCCACCTCCGCGGTTCGGTTGGTATCGTTCGGTTTGCTGCGGGAGAGTTGGTCGAGCTTTTTGACCACGTGATTCGCCACTTCGATGGCGGCGTGCGTGGCGGCCTCGTCCCAGGCCTTGGAAACCGCCACACCGCGTTCGTAGCCGACGCTGCTGTCATCCGGCGGGAAAGGCGTTGTGATCACCAGGGTCGGCGTCGCGTTCGTGGGCGAAAGCACGCGAGCGGGGATGGGCTGTTGCGTTCCATGCGGCGGCTTCCACTGCAATGAAATCGCCGCGGTCTTGTCCTTGAACTTGAAGTAATTCACGCGGACCGGATAGGGCCGGCCACCGATCAGGCGAATCGTGGCCTTGTGCTCGCTGAGTTGACCGGAGGCGACCCAGGCGTCAATCAGCGGCTCGTCCTCATCGTTCACCCACAGGCGCGCGCCGTTCGGTGTTTTGAGAATGAAGTCGTAATCGCCGGTTTCATCGGCGATCAGCGACCCGCGCCATTGCATCGAGAAATGATTGGTCGGGAAATGTTCCGTGTCCGGAGTGCCTTCGCCAAAGTCGAAGTCAATCTGCCGGTCAATCCGCTCAATGACCTTCTTGTCTCCGTTGAAGTCTTTGGCGCTGTAATAGGTCGCCCGCAATCCCCGTTCGCCCTTTGCCGCGCGGTCGTTCCCGGTGAAGTGTTTGATGAGATCGGCGACCGTGTTGAGGTACTGGCGATTCGTCAGGCGCACCAGTTCGACGCGAGGAGGGTTCTTGCGCAGCCGCGCCTCGCGCGAGTAGAAGGCGTCATAGATGTAGCGCGCCACGGCTCCGGCGTCCGGGCCTGTTACTTTGCCTGGATCATCGTCCGGCATGGCCTTCTCGATGTAGCGCGTCAACTTCTCCAGGGACCGATCCCCATGCAGCGCGTCGTCATATTTTCCTTTCACTCCCTGACCGTTGCGGCCATGGCACTTGGCGCACTCCCGACTGAAAATCTCACGACCCGTCAAACGCCTTTCGGCGCCCACAAGCTGTGACTGGCTCGACATCAGGCACAGCAGTAGCAACCCGACGAAAGAATGAATCGGTCCAACACGCATCATGGTCATACTATCACGACCCTTGAAACCATTGCAATGCTGCGGTTTTCAAAGACGCATATGACCAGAGGCGCATTCGGGCTTTTCAAGCCACTGGAATTGCGGCTTAATGGCTTGCCCTTAACGAGGGTCTTGGGCATGATTCACTCAATGAAAACAACCCGTTTTTTGCTTCTGCTGGCGTTGGCCGCATCGGCTTCATACTCAATGGCCCAAGCCGTGAAAGACCGTGAAGGCGCCGTGCGCCAGGACCGCGCCACGATGGAGAAAGATGCGCGCTGGCTCTACAACGACTTCCAGCGCGGCTTTGCGGAAGCGAAGCGCACGGGCAAGCCGCTGCTGGTGGTGCTGCGTTGCGTGCCGTGCCTTGCGTGTGCGGGCATTGACGCGCAAGTTTTGAAACAGGCGGAACTGGACCTCGCGCCATTGCTCGATCAATTCGTCTGCGTGCGGCTGATCAATGCGAACGCACTGGACCTGTCTTTGTTCCAATTCGACTACGACCTTTCCTTTTCCACGATGTTCTTCAACGGCGACGGCACGATCTACGGTCGTTACGGCTCGTGGACCCACCAGCGCGACTCGCAGAACACGACCATCTCCAGTTACCAACGCGCGATTGAAGCTGCGCTGGCCATCCATCGCGGCTATCCGGCCAACAAAACGACGCTCGCAGCCAAGCAAGGCAGTCCCATTCCGTTCAAGACACCCACCGAGATTCCCTTGCTCGCCGCCAAATACAAACCCGACCTCGATTGGGAGGGCAAAGTGATGCAAAGTTGCGTCCACTGCCATCAGGTCGGCGACGCCATCCGCGCCTCGTATCGCGAACAGAACAAGCCCATGCCCGTTCAGTGGATTTATCCTTGGCCGGCCCCGGAAACAATCGGCCTCACGCTCGCCCCGGATCAGGCCGCGCAGGTTGAGTCTGTCGCTCCCGGCTCGGTCGCGGCCAAAGCCGGTTTGAAACCTGGCGATGAAATCATTTCCCTCGCCGGACAACCGCTGGTTTCCATCGCCGACGTAAGCTGGGCCCTGCACGGCGCCCCCGAGTCAGGTCCTTTCATGGCTGTGATCAAACGTGACGGCGCCAAAAAGTCATTGAACCTTGCTCTTCCAGCAAATTGGCGATCGAAATCAGACATCTCGCGGCGCGCCAGCGGTTGGTCAATGCG
>CAZNOE010000537.1:0-1118 GCA_964574525.1 uncultured Bifidobacteriaceae bacterium | reverse complement strand
CTGGTTGGTGTGAACCTTGATGCCGTTGAAATACATTGTGACCATCGCCTTCTCGCTGCGCCGGCCGTCCTTGAACCGCGCCGCGCGGAACACAATGTCATAGGCATTCCATTTCCCAACCCCGTTGTAGGCATGATACGGCGACTCGGTTTCGTTGATCACCGCGCCCATGCCGTGCTTGGTCTTGTCGCCGTCGAGTACCTGGATTTCATAGCGGTTCTGCAAGTACACGCCGCTGTTCCCGCCGGGCTTCATGATGAGGAACTCGATGTGCAGCCGGAAATCGCGATACGCTTTCTTCGTCACAATGTCCGCCGCGCCATATTTCCCGCCGTCCGCGGCGCGATCGTCACTCATCACCGCCGTGCCTTTGTCCACGGGGGCATCCACGATCTGCCATTTGATCGGCAGGGAGGATTTGAAGCCCGGGCCTTCCCAATAAGTCCACTTCTGGTCGAGCATTGATCGCGAGCCGTCAATGATGACTTCGGCGCCGGAAACAAGTTTCGCGCCGACGCCGATGTTCCTGTCGGCAGCCGTTGCGAGAAGCGGCGTGGTGAGGACAGCCAGCAACACTGTCACGAGAAAATGGTGGTTGTTGTTTTTCATCGTCATGCCTTGAAATAACCCCACAACGCCCTTGTCCGCAAACTCTAATAGCAGCGGGCAGCCGGGAACGCGCCCGGAGAACATGAACGCGTTCGCCCGATGATTTGCCGCTCGCTTCGCTGGCGCTCCCTTTGGTATAAACTGTGCATGATCCATCGCCGCCTTCTCGTCTCCGTGATTCTGTTCGCCGCAGTTTTCCCGATCGCAGCCGCAGATGCTTCGCGAGAGCAGTTGAGGACGGCGTTGCGAAAAGCCACGGATTATCTCAGCTCGATTTCCACGGAGGGCGGTTATCTCTGGCGTTATTCCGAGGACCTGCGCGAACGCCGCGGCGAGGAGAAGGCCACGGCCACTCAAATCTGGGTGCAGCCGCCCGGGACACCAAGTATCGGCATGGCTTTTCTGGACGCCTACGGCGCCACCAAGGACGAACTTCACCTCGCCGCCGCGCAGGCCGCCGCGCTGGCGCTGGTACGCGGCCAGCTTGAATCCGGTGGCTGGGCCTATCT
>CAZNOE010000536.1:0-4565 GCA_964574525.1 uncultured Bifidobacteriaceae bacterium | reverse complement strand
GGATGACGGGGCGCCCATCGCGATCGAAATTCACGTCCCGCAGGTAGGCCAGTAGTCCTTCCGCACGGGTGTCGCACACCAGCGCGGGGTTGTTCGTCTGGGTCAGCGGCAGTTTGACGGGTTCGCCGCGTACGTTGCGCCAAGTGCGGCCAAGGTCGTCGGTTTCCAGATAGTAGATGTTCGCGCGAGTGTTCAGGCCAGTCGGCTGCGGATGAAAATCAAACGCCGTGGCGACGCGTTTACCCGAGCGCCAACTGACTTGATAATCGCCCATCTCAATGCCCGCAAGCATCTGCGGTTCGTTCCACTTCACCCCGTCCGCGCTCGTCATCCAGAAGAGACAACGCACGGCGTTGATGCCGAGGGTTTTGCCGCCGCCGTAGCGCGTGTGCAGGAAGAGGAATCCCTCACCGGGAACATACCACGGCTGCGTGTAGGAGAAGTTCGTGACGAGGACGCGCTCGAACTCGTCAATGGACCACGGTCTGGTGCTGCGATGGATGTAGGAAGGCCGGCCCGTGCCATGCGCGGACGAGAAAATCCAGAGATAGCCGCGGTCGTCCACTTGCAAGGTCGGATTGTCGTGCGCGTCAGTCGTGTGCTTGTTCAACAGGAGGCGCGGACGCGGCACCTGGCCCGTCTTGTGGTCGTAGTAAGAAACCATGTGCAGCAATTCCTGTTTATCGGTCGCGCTGCGCGCCATCGTGCCGCCGTAAACAAAAAATGTCTTGTCCACTTCCTTGCAGTAAATCGCGATGGGATTGTGCTGATACGGATACGTGGCAAAGCCGCCGCTGTATTTGAATTTGTATTCGTCGTTGCTCGGCTGGTTGTAATACCAGATGCCGCGGTAGCCGTCGTCGGGCTGGAGTTTGCCTCCGGTCATCGGCACATCTGCGAAGCGGTCGGCAGATCCAGTGGCTGTAGTCGTGGAAGCTGAGCCAAGTGCCACCGGTGTCGGATTCTGGGGAAGTTGCGCGGCGGAATCCGCGACGAAGTAGCGGTCAATCACCACCACACCCGAAGGCTCTGTTACTTCCAAACTCACCGTGTTCGCGCCGGGGGCGAGCGGAACGTGCAGAATCCGATTAACACGATGGGTGGACGCAGCTTTTGCCCAGGACTGCTTTACCGCGACCTGGCCATTGGTCTTCACGACCAGGTCGCTGCCGCCTGACGACACTGAAGTGAGCTGGAACGCGAACACCTTGGCCGTCGGGAAATCAGTCTGGAAGACGAGCGGATGATGGAGGCTGGATTCGGCTTTGCCGTACAGACGCTTGCTGAGTTTGGCGGCGGCGGCGGCGGCAGCTTCGGGAGTTTGGTTGCGCAGATCCAGCGTCCAGGATTCCGGCGGTTTGCCGCGCGCGGTCACGCCGGGCTCCAACTTCCAAAGCGTGGAGGACGATTGAGCCGCACTGAGTGGGGCGGCGATAAAACAACAAAGCACAAGGAGACACTTGGTTTTCATCTTGTTTACGATTTTTTTCGGTTATTGCGGAATGGATACCCGGCTATCGCCAAACAGCCGCCAGCTTCAACCGGTCGCTGCGTGTGAATCGGACCACAACACCTGCCGGCGTTCGCTATGGGCGCCTAGGGCGCCTGGGAATTGACCCGGTAATACAGCGCTCCCGCCGGCGGATTCGTGTGAGTCACGGTCTTCGTTGTGCCGTCGCCGACGATGGTTTCCAGTGTCGTCCAGTTGTTCGTTCCCAAGTTTCCATTGTATTGCGCCAGGTGATTGACTCCGGCCTGCGACAAAAATGAGAACGAGAAAGTCGCACCGCTGCGCGCCGGCGAGAGTAATTTTACAGGCACGGCCCCTAATTTAGGAGAGATCAACACCGAATCGAGATCAAACGAACGCGACAGACTCGCGGAACTGGCTTGAATGCCGAACTGGAGAAAAGTATGAGTGTTTGCGAGGTTCGTGTCGCGAAAGCGATGCGGCGCGCTGCTGGTGAAGGAAGCGCCGCTGGTTTTATCAATAATGACGACCAAATAGGTTCGGTCCTCCGGGAAGACGAGAACTTCGAAAGAATAGATATGGGACGGAAGCAATCGCACGTTGCTGTTCACTAAATTTGCGAAGTTGTAGCTTCCGGTGCCATCACGGTTGTCGGTGATATAAAACGTCTGGCCCGCAGAGACTCCAGAGCCGGGTGTTTGCTCGTCGCCGGTGGCGCTAATAGCCCAACTATTACCTCCGGTGGTGCTGCCGCCAAGCCGGGCCACATTATGAGCAAAGAAGTGGACCCGGTCGTTGAATACGCTGAAGTCGGAAGCGAAATCGACATCTAACAACCTGAATGTCCAGCGGATATAATGCGGCGCTGTGATGTCAACAGCGGCGCCAGATTGGTACTGCCGCATAAAGTTGCGGATGGTGCTTGCAGTCGTATCAAGGCGAACATAAAGACCAGCTCCATCGATGGGATCCTCCGTCCGCAGTTCGGGTTCTCCGCTTGTCCATTGCCAACAACCTGCCCAGCCGTCGCCGGGCTGCACCAGCCACGATTCTTCGGTGGCGATGAATGCCTGAGTCACGATTGTCGTTCCGGCCGCGTTGCTCGCTGTGATTTCAACCGTATGCTTTCCGGCACTCAATTGGCTGTAAGACACCGAAAGGTTGGTGGCGGGACCTGTCACAACCAGACTCGCTGAAATATTGGTGCCGTCCAGTACGACGGTAATGTTAGTGGCAGAAATGGCCACGGCCGACGCAACGTCAAAATGCACGCCGTCCGCCGGTTTAATAAACTCCACAGTCGTCACTCCACAGTTGCCGACGTTCAGATTATTGATTTGTGGCGTTGGGAAAGCATTAGAAACTTCGGGTGCAGCCGCAATGACAAGGTTGTCGATCAGCCCGTATTCAAAGAGCGGGCCGGTGTTTGCACTGTTGATACGGAATTGGTTAAACACAGAACCCACCGGTGCATTACGCCATAGGAGCTTTTGCGCCACAGCAGACCCATTCACCAGAACGTCATACATGCCTGCCGCTGGACCACTGAGATAGTTGATGATTTTGACGTGATGCCAGTCGCTTTGCAGATCGGCGATAGGCAGCCAATTGACATTGTCAAAATAGGCAAGCTTTCCGACCGGCTCGCCCCATGCGAGAAAGCTGCCCATCGTAGTCCCGCCTGCAATAGGTTGAATGCAGACATCCATAGTCCGTCCAGCAGTTGTGGAAAGCCATGCGTCGAATTCAATTATTATCGTTCCCGATGAGACCGGCGGGAAACTCAAGGAGTCAGCGCGATTTACGCCGGTGTTTAGCCGTTCCAACACTTTGCCTTGAGGATCTCCTTTGCTCACAATTTGCGATGGTTCGGTAGCGTTGGGCGCCCAGGTCGCTCTGCCGTCGGTCACGGCTTGCAGGGCCCCTAGCGGATACAATGTATCATTCGTGAAACCGTGGGAATCATAGAGAATAAACGGGGCGGTTGCCGTGTAAAAAGTCTGCGTCACCGTGGTCGCGCCCGTGCTGTTCGCAACGCCGATCACCATCGTGTATTCTTGATTGGGCAGCAGTCCCGAGTACGAAGCGGAGCGGTTGGTCGGATCCCCGGTGACGACCAACAAGCCGGAAACGTTATTGGAATTCAGGATGAGAGAAATGTTGGTTGCATCAATATTCGCGAAGGATCGTACCTGAAAGTGAACGCCATTTGTCGCATTGATAATAGCATAGCTCAGCGGAGTGACGTTATAGACGACGGGCGGCGGCGGCGGCGCGTTCGGACTGGTTATGAACCCCAAATCGTCGAAGCCGATTCGCGTAGCCTTTGGAGTGGTTGTACCGGTGGAGAAGCTTTGAAAAGTTACATTGGTGATGAACAAACCGCTGGGGGCGGTGAACCCATAAAAGGTGTCATCAGCCGCCTTAGGCGCACCAATGTTCGCCGTGACAGCCTGAGTGGAGCCGTCGGTGAAAAACACCGTTGCTTGCACGTCCAGCGGGTATCCATTGGCCGAATTTCGCGACAGGATGGCGAAACCGATCTGGGTCACCATCTCATTGGGCAATATCTGACCCGTCGCGACATCCGTTGGCCGTGCGATGGTCAAACTGTAACTGCTGGTGTCAGCGGCTGTAGTGGCCGCCCACGGGCTTGAAACAGGAGTGAGCGTGCTGCTGGAGAGAACGGATGTCATCGCAGCGGACGAAGTGATCTGCATTTGTTTTGTATAATTCGTGCCGTACGTGCCCCTGAAAATGGTGTTACCCGCCGGAGTTGTAGGGAAATCGAAAACGCCGCCGAAATTCGTGTTGAAAGCGGAAAGTACGCCTGCGGTGAAACTGGCTTGATCATTGGGCACGGTCGTGGCGCTCTTTTCAATCGGATTTGGAGCGGCACCCTGCGCTGCAAATGCCCCTGTGTTGGTTTGAGTGTATTGCCCATAACTGTTGACGTTGAGGAAAAGAGCAGCGAGAAACAAAAGGATGCTGAATTTGTTTATCGGTATTTTCATAGGATTGGTTTTTTGGAGAGCAATGTTTAGTCCCTTAGCAGAAAAATGTCGCGCAAAGTGCGCAACATCTTTCGTGAAAC
>CAZNOE010000535.1:1494-4579 GCA_964574525.1 uncultured Bifidobacteriaceae bacterium | reverse complement strand
CGAACGAAAGACAAAAGAAGTGAAACGATACGAAGGTTTGTTCATCTTAAACACGCCGGCCAAAGAAGAGGGCATCAAGGAAGCCATTGACAAAATCTCCGCGGAGTTTGTGTCCGCGGGCGCCAAGGTCGAAACGGTGCAGAAGATGGACCGGAAGAATTTTACGCGCATCGCCGACAAGAAATTCACCAGCGGCTTTTACGTGAACGTGATCTTCACCAGCCCGCCGGCGGCGATCGCGCCGTTGCGCAGCAAGTTCGGACTGAACGAAGAGGTTTTTCGCGTCCTGATCAGCGAATCGCCTGAACCGAAACCAGCGAAGGTAAACCCATAACCCCGGAGGCCCTATGGCCAGCTTCAACAAAGTCATCCTCGTCGGCAACCTCACGCGCGATCCTGAATTGCGCTACACGCCCAAGGGCACCGCCATCGCCAAGTTTGGCCTGGCCGTCAACCGTGTCTGGACAAATGAAGCCGGCGAGAAGAAGGAAGAAGTCACGTTCGTTGATATCGACGTCTTCGGGCGCACGGCGGAAAACGTCGCCCAGTATATGCGCAAGGGCAGCCCGTTGCTGGTCGAAGGGCGGTTGCGTCTCGACCAGTGGGACGACAAGCAGACCGGTCAAAAGCGCAGCAAGCTTGGTGTCGTCGGAGAGACCATTCAATTTCTCGGCAGCCCACGTGCGGCTGAAGGCGGCGCTCCCTCCGCGCCACGCGCGACCGCTCCCGCTGCTGCCGCTGCGCCCGTTGCGCCCGAACCCGCCGAAGCCGACGCTCCGCCGCACGAGGGCGACGACGTGCCGTTTTGATCTTATCCAGCATCCAGAATCCAGTATCCAGTATCCGATTCCATGAAAACCGAAGTTATTCTCACCAGCAACATCGTCGGCCTCGGCGCCGAGTCCGATCAGGTCAAGGTCGCGGCCGGTTACGCCCGGAACTACCTCTTTCCGCAGCGCCTCGCCATCCCGCTCAGCAACGCGAACAAGCGCCGCCTCGAAGTGCTGCGCCAACGCCGCGGCGACCGCGAAGCGCATGAGTTCAACACCATGACCGAGATGGCCAAAGGTCTTGGCAAGCTCGTGTGCGTGGTCAAGGTGAAGGCAGGCGAAGACGGCAAGATGTTCGGCGCCGTCACCGCGGGAATGATTGCCGACGAACTCAAGCACCAGTTCGACGTGTCGCTCGACAAGAAAAAGATTCACCTCGAACACCCGATCAAGGCGCTGGGCGAACACGAAGTCGAACTCCATCTCCACGCCGAGGTCAAAGGGACGCTCAAGGTTCGCGTCGAAAGCACCACCCCCGCGCCCCTGCCCGAAGCGGCCGGCCAGTCCGAGGCGAAGAAAGAGGACGGCCGGCCTGAGCCCCGCTGGAAACGTTCCGAGCGCGGCGACAAGTTCGGTCCGGCGAAGGCGGAACTCACCGAGAAAGCGCGCGTTGCCCACGGCGAAAAGCCCGCCCGTACGGAAAGAATGCCCAAGACCGAAAAAGCCGCGAAACCTGCGAAGGCAGCCAAGTCAGAGAAGGCGGAATAATCGAGCCGGATAAAGTTTCAAAGCCACGGTTCCTACCGTGGCTTTTCTCTTTGAAGTGTGAAGTAGTCGCCGATACATCGGCCTCAACGGGTCACCAGTCCTTAATCGGTCGCGCTGGCCGTTCGGCTCGCTCGGCCGGTTTGAACTGAAGAAATTGCTCCTCGCCTTTCTGCGCGTCGAGCAACTGTTGCGCTTCCTTCGGCGTCATTGCGTGCGGTTGCATCGGTTGCGACGGTTGGCCCTGCTTGTCCTCCTTCTCTTTCTTCTCACCTGAAGACTTCGCCTGTTGCTCCTGCTTCTGCTTGTCCTTTTGTTCCGGCGATTGCTTCTCCTGTTTCTGCTGATCCTTCTGCTCCTGCTTCGACTGCTGCTTTTGCTGGTTGTCCTTCTTTTGCTCCTGCTTCTGCTGGTCGTCCTTGGACTGTTGTTGCTGGCTCTCTTGCTTGAGCAACTCGTCGAGTTTTTTAAGCTTAATGTCGTCGGGATAAAGCTTCAATCCGTTGTCCACTTCTTCCCTGGCCCGCGCGATGTTGTTCGTGAGATAGGATTGCGCGCCGCTGTGAAAAAACTCATCCGCGGGCAGCGCCTGCCCGATCGCCACCCGACTGGCCAACAACAGCAGGCTAAGGCTGACTGGGACTCGTAATCGCATCTATATCCTTCAGTTTTTTTGCATAGTCTTGAAATTGTTTTGCCACCGGATTTTGCTGGAGCAGATTCTCCATGATCTCCAGCGCCTGGTGATATTCTCTGCGGCGCGTGGCTTCATCAGCCGCATCTTTGGCCCGACGCGCGGCCTCGCGCAAACGTTTGATCTGTTCCACGTTGTTCTTCACGAAAGCCAGATTGAAAACCGCATCCCGGTCGTTCTTGTCCAGGGCGACCGCGTTTTGATAATCCTTGATCGCCGTCTCCCACAATTCCTGCAAGCCATCCAGATCCTCCGCCTTCGCGCCGAGCCGGTAATGCGTGTTGCCCAGGTTAAAATAGGCCGACTGCTGCAGCTTCACGTCACGGGCCGCCAGCACCGAGGTAAAATGCTGGATGGCCGCGTCATAATTGGTCGCACGATACGCCGCCGCCCCGGCGTTGAAATGCAGGCGCGGATCATCGCTTCTCTTTTGCAGCGCCTGTTGATACTCCTTCAGGGCGTCGTTGTATTTTCCCGACTGGTATTCGCGCAGGGCACTCGACGGTGAAGCGCTTGCGACGATCGGTAAGAGAATGGCAAGTGCCGCTGTCACGGTCGGAGCGCCGAGCACCGGCTCGGCGCGTTTAACCTTCCTGCTCGGTCCGCGGCGGGCCATTGTCCGCCGCTCCGGCAACAACATCTCCACCAGCAACAAAACAATCGCTGCCGCCAGCGGCCAATGATAGCGCTCGTGATAGCGTTTGACGAGCTTCATGGCCTGCTCCGTTTTCGGCAGCGGCGCCAGGCCTTTCTCGTAGAGCGTATCAATGGTCTTCGCGCCGCGCAGCGGAAGGTAGAAACCGCCTTCGGTCGCTTCGGCGACCTGCCGGAGCAACGCCTCGTTCAAGTGCGACTT
>CAZNOE010000535.1:0-1394 GCA_964574525.1 uncultured Bifidobacteriaceae bacterium | reverse complement strand
CCGCCTTGCGGAATGATGTTCACGTCCAGCGCCTCGACACTCTGACGAAATGCCGCGTCGTCAATCGTCAGCGGGCATTGGAGAAAAGCGTTGCCGGCAAATGCCACGAGACCCAGCCGGTCCGACTTCGCTTGTTGCATCAAATCCAGCGCCGCGAGTTTCGCGCGCGTGAGGCGGTTCGGCGTGATGTCTTCGGCCAGCATGCTCTTTGACGTGTCAATGGCGACGACGATATCCAGTCCCCGCTGTTTGGTTTCTTCCCACGAGAAACCCCACTGTGGCCGGGCGAGCGCGAGGATCAGCAGCACGACAGCAAGGATGACGCAGGCGAGGCGGAATTTTCTTCGCGTGGGCGAAAGTCCACTCAACAAATTCGGCAGCAACCGCGCCTCGACAAATTGCGTCAGCAACTGCTGCCGCTGCCGCCACGACCACCAGAAAAACGCGGCCAGCGCCGGTGGGAACACCAGTAAAAACCAGAGGATGTTTGGATGACCGAAGTTCATCAGTAAATTGCCGATTGCCGATTGCCGATTGCCGATTGGGTCTGTAGCCTCGCTGTATGAACCCCACCGAATTGAAAGCCAGAACCAAGTCCTTTGCCTTGCGAATCATCAAATTGACGCGGGCAATTCCAAGGAACGATGACGCAGGTCGCGTCATTGCCAAGCAGATTGTGCGAAGCGGAACTTCCGTGGCGGCGAATTATCGCGCAAGTTGTCGGGCACGGAGTCAGGCTGAATTCATTTCCAAGATTGGAACAGTCGAGGAAGAGTCTGATGAAACCGCACTGTGGCTCGAATTGCTTGTTGAGTCTGGCATCATGCAGGCACGCAAGCTCTCGGCGCTCTTGAATGAAGCCAACGAACTTACCGCCATCATGGCCGCATCGCGTAAGACTGCGGCAAGCAAGTGATTCCCTAATCGGCAATCGGCAATCGGCAATCGGCAATCTCATGGTAGCCTCCTCCAGACGGTGTGGCTCAGTATCAACTCCAGCATTAGGACGCCCAAACCAGACGTCACGAACCATGCGAACAACTCCCGATGCTGGGCAAATTTCTTGATGTCAGCCTCGGTCTTTTCGAGCTTGTCAATCTCCGCGTAAATCGCTTGAAACCTCTCCGCATTGTCGGCGCGATAGTATTTGCCGTTCGTCATCTTGGCGATTTTCTGAAGCGTATCCTCGTCAATGTCCACGGGCTCCATGCGGTAGCCCACTTTTTGTCCGCCATAAAACTGCGGCACGGGCGCCATGCCGCGCGTGCCCACGCCGATGGTGTAAACCTTCACGTTCAGCGCCTGTGCCGCCTCCGCGGCGGTGAGCGGCGCGACCTTACCCGCGTTGTTCTGTCCGTCGGTCATCAGGATGACGATCTTGCTCTTCGACTTCA
>CAZNOE010000534.1:0-4588 GCA_964574525.1 uncultured Bifidobacteriaceae bacterium | reverse complement strand
GCCGCCTGAAGAAACAGGCCGAAGGCTTTGTCGGTTTTGTGGAGAACCTGAATGGCATAAAGCTGCGGTAACCCCAAAGCGAACAGCGCGTCGAAAAGTGTTTGAAAGTTTTCCGGCGGCATGGCATTGTCGTTCTTGTTAGAACCAAGACGCCCTAGGGCGATCATAGAGTTAAGAATTGTCAGGTCGCAAAAAACTTGCATGCCCATGAACGAATCTGACTCAACCCAAACCGGTTCCTTCTCCCGGCGCACCTTCCTCAAATCGGTCGGCACAAGCGCGGTTGGCGCGGCGGCCGTGCAGGCGCAGGCGGTCGCTGCGGAGTTGGAGAAAATCAACGCAAACAAAATCGTCGGCCCGGGCGACGTGCCGATCACGCTCAAGGTTAACGGCCAGAGCCGCAAGCTCAACGTCGAGCCGCGCGTGACGTTGCTCGATGCCTTGCGCAATCGCCTCGACCTCACCGGCCCGAAAAAAGTTTGCGACCGCGGCACGTGCGGCGCTTGCACGGTGCTGGTGGATGGCCACCCAGTCTATTCGTGCTCGATGCTCGCGCTTGAAGCCGAAGGCCGTGAGGTCACAACCATTGAGGGCCTCGGCACGCCGGAGAAGATGAACGAGGTGCAAAAGGCTTTCGTTGAACACGACGGCCAGCAATGCGGATTCTGCACGCCGGGATTTGTGACGGCCTGCACCGCGTTTGTCCGCTCGCATCCGAACGCCTCGCTCGAAGATGTTCGCGCCGGTTTGGGCGGCAACCTCTGCCGCTGCGGCACCTATGCGGGAATCATGCTCGCCGCCGTTGACGCGGCCAAAACCACGAAAGGAGGCGCCTAATGCCTAAATACGATTGGCCTGTAGCCGAAAAACGTTCGCACATCGGCAAACGCATCAGCCGCATTGACGGCCCGCTCAAAGCCACGGGCGCGGCGAAATATTCCTACGACATCAATCGCCCCGGCATGTTGTGGGCGAGAATTCTCGGCTCACCCCACGCACGCGCAAAAGTCACGAGCATTGACCTGAGCGCCGCCGAGGCGATGCCCGGCGTGAAAGCGACATGGAAGGACGACGACATCGTCGGTCGTGAATTACAATACGTCGGCGCCATCATCGCCGCCGTCGCCGCTGAGACGGAGGAAATCGCCGCGGAAGCCGTCAGCAAGATCAAAGTCGAATACGAAATCCTTCCGCATCAGGTCGTGGACAACAACCCCGAGTTGTCCAAGGACAAACCCTCCACACGCGAAGCCGGTAACGTGACTGAAGCGCTCGGGAAAGCCGACAAGGTGGTCGAAGGCGAATACGGCATCCCGGTCATCACGCATTGCTGCCTGGAGTCGCACGGGCAGGTCATGGAATTCAAGGACGGCGAAATGTTTATCTGGCCCTCGACGCAAAACGTCTCGCGCTACACCGACAACCTCGGCGAGGCCATCGGCGTTGATCAAAACAAACTCCATGTGGATTGCCAGCACATGGGCGGCGGCTTCGGTTCGAAGTTCAACTCGGACAAGTGGGCTTCCATCGGCGGCCTGCTCTCCAAGAAAACCGGCAAGCCCGTCAAGCTCATGCTCGAACGCGACATGGAGTTGATGATCGCCGGCAATCGGCCATCCGGGTTCGCTAAAATCAAAGTGGGTGCGCAGAAGGACGGCACCGTCACCGCCGTGGATACGGAGGTTTGGGGCACGGGCGGTATGGGCGGCTACAACGCGCCGCCGATTCCTTACGTCTTCACGAAAATCGCGAACAATCGCATCGTCGGCAAAGGCATTCGCACGAATCGCGGCGGTCAGCGCGCGTGGCGCGCTCCGAATCATCCGCAAGGATGTTTCCTGACCATGAGCGCTTTCGCCGACATGGCTGCGGCGCTCGGCATGGATGAACTGGATTTCTTCATGAAGAACCTTCAGTTCACCGACCGCGCGAAAGTTTACGAGGACGAATTGAAAATCGCCGCCGATCTCATCGGTTACAAGAGCAAGGCCCATCTGCGCGGGGACAAAACTCCCGGCCCGATCAAACGTGGCCTCGGCATTTCGATTCACACGTGGGGCGGACGTGGCCATCCATCCGAGTGCGAAGTGACATTGAATCCCGACGGCTCGGTCGAGGCGCGCATTGGCACGCAGGATTTGGGCGTCGGTACGCGCACAGCAATTGACATCGTCGTCGCCGAGACGCTTGGCTTGCCGCTGGAGGCGGTGAAAGTTTTCATTGGCAAGAACGAATACCCACAATCCGGCGCGTCCGGCGGCAGCACGACGATTGGCGGCATTTCCACTTCTTCTCGGAAAGCCGCCATAAATGCGCTGGACGGGTTGCTCGAAGTGGTCGCGCCAAAGTTGGGAACGACCGCGGAAAACATCGAAGCCATCGGTGGTCAGCTTCAACAGATTGACAAGCCGGCAAACAAGATGGCGTGGAAGGACGCCTGCGGGTTGCTCGGAGCGAGTCCAATTAAGAAACGCGGCTCGAACGTTCCCAACGACGCCGAGCGCGAACACATGATCAGCCAGGGCGTCGGCGGCGCGCAGATTGCCGATGTTTCCGTGGACATCGAAACCGGCATCGTGACGATGAACGAGTTCGTTGCCGTACAGGATGTCGGCCTCATCATCAACCTGAAGCTGGCTGAGAGCCAGATGTTCGGCGCGATGATCATGGGCGTGACTTACGCGTTGTTCGAGGAAGCCGTTTATGATTCCAAGACCGGGCGGATGCTCAACGCGGACATGGAATTCTATCGCCTCGCCGGGCTGAAGGACGTCGGCAAGTTCAAAGTCCACATGATGACCGGGCCGGGCTACGACGAGCGTGGCGTCATCGGCATCGGCGAGCCGCCGGTGGTTTCGCCGGGCGCGGCCATCGCCAACGCCGTAGCCAACGCCTGCGGCGTCCGCGTGCCAAACCTGCCGCTCACGCCCGACCGCGTGATCGCGGCGTTGCAGAAGGGGGGAGTGATTGCGTCATGAGAATTAACGCTCCCTTCGCACACGCGCCGCTCGAATCGCCGCAAGGTCTTGGAGTGCGGTGGCTGGCGGGGAACGGGGCTGACACCGCTTTGGGTCCATCCACGTTCAATGTTCCCAACTTCCGGAAAGCGGTGTGTGCCCTTGCCCCTCACCCACCGCACTCCAAGACGCTCGCGCGACGATTCCTGGACTTTTCCATTCGAGAGTGCGCCTGTCATACGCGCAAAACACCTTCCCAACTCGCCTATGAAATCATTTGAATACGCCGCTCCGCGAAATCTGAAAGACGCGACCGAATTGCTCGCCGAGAAATGGGGCGAAACGGAAATCCTCGCCGGCGGCACGGACCTCGTCACTTGCCTGAAACAGGGCCTCACCGCGCCCAACCGTGTTGTGAGCCTGAAAAACGTCGCCGAGCTGAAGGGCATCAAATCCGAAGGCGGCGACTTGCGCATCGGGGCGACAACCACGCTCGCCGAACTCGTCGCAAACAAAACCGTCGCGGAGAATTTCCCTGCGCTCGTTACTGCTGCGAAAGGAATTGGCAGCGCGCAGATGCTCTCAGTCGGCACGGTGGGTGGCGATTTGTGCCAGCGCCCGCGCTGCTGGTATTTCCGCAACGGCCTCGGTCTGCTTGCACAGAAGGACGGCGCGTCGCTCGTGCCGGATGGTGAGAATCGTTATCACGCCATCTTCGGCAACGACGGCGCGGCGAAATTCGTGAGCGCGTCCAGTCTCGGGCCAGCGCTCGTCGCGCTTGGTGCGTCAGTGACCGTGGCTGGGCCAGGCGGCAAGACGCGCAAAATCCCGTCAGCGGAATTTTTCCAGACGCCGAAATCAGAGAACGACCGCGAGACCGCGCTCAAACCGAACGAAGTCCTGAGCGAGATTTCCATTCCGCTCAAAGGGCTCAAGAACGCGACCTACGAAGTGCGGCATCGTCACGGATTGGATTGGCCCTACGTCACGGCGTCCGTGGCGTTTCAACTGAAAGGCGGCGCAGTTTCGGACGCGCGGATTGTCCTCGGCCACGTCGCGCCCGTGCCGTGGACCGCTGCGAGCGCGGCCAAAGCACTGAACGGTAAAGTGGACGCCGCCCTCGCCACCAAGTGCGGCGCCGCCGCTGCGTCCGGCGCAAAACCATTGAGCGGGAACGCCTACAAAGTTCAACTCGTGAAAGCGGCTGTTAAGCGCGCAGCGCTGGCGGCGGCTGGAGTTTGAGTCGGGCGATGAACGTCTTCACCACAGACCACCCGATGGTGCGCGAGCCGTCGCCTGCATTGCTGCGTTTGCAGCGGCGGCTCTTGAAAGCATTTCTGGGTGTGCTGCTGGGCTATCCGCTTTACCTGTTTCTGCTCGGCCCTTTTTGGGAGCTTAATGGCACCGGACGGCTTGATTTTCTTCCACAGATTATTCGAGGGGCGTGTTTTCTTCCTTCGGCGCCGGTCTATCTGTTTCCGGGATTGCGCGGCGACTATTACGACTATTTGGATTGGTGGTATCACGACCCGACCGCCGCCGATCCAGAAACAGGATGGAGGTAATTGTATGAACACTCCCGAAAATTCCCCCAAACTCCAGACTCCTTGCCGCAAGATGCGCAGCAAGGA
>CAZNOE010000533.1:0-4589 GCA_964574525.1 uncultured Bifidobacteriaceae bacterium | reverse complement strand
AACTGGCGCGCAAATTGGGCCTGCGAATTCCGATCCAGGCGGGCAAAGGCTACAGCCTTACGCTCCCGAAACCGCATCAGCTTCCACACATTTGTTCCATCTGCACCGAGGCGCGCGTGGCGGTGACGCCGATGGGTGAGACGCTCCGTGTTGGCGGAACAATGGAAATCGCGGGCTTGAACGAGGACATCAATCCCGTCCGTGTGCGCGGCATTATCAATTCCTTCTGTCGTTACTTCCCGGAATTTCGCGCCGAGGATTTCGACGGCATCCAGGCGTGGCGCGGGCTGCGTCCATGTTCGCCGGATGGATTGCCGTTCATCGGACGCACCAGGAAACTTGCGAATGTTTCCATCGCCACGGGCCACGGCATGATGGGGTTGAGCCTCGGCCCGATTACAGGCAAGTTGATGGCGCAGATTCTTTCCGGCGAGAAACCCGCCTGGGACATCGGGATGCTCTCACCAGATCGTTACAGTTGAATTCAACACCCATGAAGAAACCAAGAATGAAATGGCAAGGCGTCATCCCCGCGATGACGACCGCGTTCAAGCCTGACTTGAGTGTGAACCACGCGTTCATTGCCAAGCACGCGCGTTGGATGGTGGACAACGGTTGCACCGGCATCGTCGCGCTCGGCTCGCTCGGTGAAAGCGCCACGCTGCGCTTTGACGAGAAGGTCGAAATCCTGCGGACGCTCGTGAGCGCTCTCGGCGGCAAAGCGCCGGTCGTGGCAGGCATTGCGTCGTTGAGCACGGCGGAGGCCGTGGAACTGGCGCGCGCCGCGGAACGTGTAGGTTGCTCCGGACTGATGGTGTTGCCGCCTTATGTTTATTCGAGCGACTGGCGCGAGATGAAAACCCACGTGCAAGCGGTGATGCGAGCGACCAAACTCTCATGCCTGCTCTACAACAATCCGATTGCCTACAAAACTGACTTCTTGCCCACGCAGATTCAGGAACTCGCCAGGGAGAATCCAAATCTCCACGCCGTCAAGGAATCCAGTGGCGACGTGAAACGCGTGACCGCGATCAAGGCGATTTGCGGCGATCGTCTCGCCGTGCTCGTGGGAATGGACGACGCCATTGTCGAGGGCATTCGCGCCGGCGCAGTTGGCTGGATTGCCGGGCTGGTGAATTCCTTTCCGCGCGAGTCGGTGGCGCTCTTCAACCACGCGATCCGCGGCCAGACGAAGAAGGCCGACGAACTCTACAAGTGGTTTCTGCCGCTGTTGCGGATGGACACAGTCATCAAGTTCGTGCAACTCATCAAACTCGTGCAGCAGGAAACCGGCACCGGCAACGAGCGCGTTCGCGGGCCACGCCGCGTGTTGACCCGCGCCGAGCGCAAAGCCGCGCTCGACACGCTGAAGCGGGCGCTGGCGATGCGGCCGAAGGTGTAAGTCGGGTTGACCGAGGTGCCAACGAACGAAACGTGCCAATGGATGTGCCGGGCGATGAGATCGGATAGCCGGCTGTGCATTATGAGCATGGGCTGAGGCGTTGATCGTTGCTTGGATTTATGGACACAGACTTATGAAAACACACCCGCCAACCTGGCTACGCTTCGTCGGTCCTTCAATCGTCGTCTGTTCGGTTCTGGGCACGTCTCCGGCCCAGCCGGCCGCCTCCTCCGATGGCGTTGACTCCGGTGTGAATCTCGCCATCGTCGCCGCGCCCTCCAGTTCGTTTGTCTCCGGCGACACTCGGGAAACGGCGCTCAACGACGGCAGCAGTCCGCGCAGTTCGCGCGGCGACCGGCGCGGCTCGTACGGCAACTGGCCGCGCACCGGCACACAATGGGTGCAATACGATTGGAGCCAGCCGATCAGCACGAAACAGATCGAGGTTTATTGGTGGGATGACCGTCAGGGCGTGCGCTTGCCGAAGGCTTCGCAACTCAAGTACTGGGATGGCAAGGAATTCGTTTCGGTAAAGAACGTCTCCGGCTTTGGCGTCGCGGGCGACAAGTTCAACTCGACAACGTTCGACGAAGTCACCACGTCGAAGTTGCGGCTGGAGATGGACGGGGACGGCGAGTTCTCCACCGGCATTCTCGAATGGCGGGTTCTTGATTCGGGCAAGTCACCGGACTTTCCGCCGTCGGTCGTGGCAGGCGTGGATCGCGTGGTGATTCTCGGCGGAAAGACCTATTTGAGCGGCAAGGTGAAATCGCTCAAGCCGGATAGCGCCGCCGCTCGCGTGACGTGGACCAAGGAAGCCGGGCCGGGCAGCGCGAAATTTGAAAACCCAAATGCCGCCGAGACGACCGCGACGTTTTCCGCGCCGGGGAATTACGCGCTCAAGCTCACGGCGGGGCAAGGCAAGCTGAGATCGAGTTCCACGCTGAACGTGAAGGTGGAGCTGCCGCCGAAGTCCGAACGGCTCGATGTCGTCTATACGAAGCGTTACCAGATTGACAGCCCGCTGTGGAATGCGCGGGCGAAATCGCTCATCGTGAATTGGATTCCGCACTGCATTGAGATGATCAATCGCACGAATCTCACGCAGGGTCAGGGCGGCATTGACAACTTCGTCGAGGCGGCGAAGGCGTTGCGCGGCCAGCCGCACGGCCGGCACAAGGGTTACGTCTTCGCGAACGCCTGGGTACATCAGACCGTCGAGTCCTGCTGCATCGCGCTGATGGTGGATCCGCAAGGCGACGCGGAAATCATCAAGGCTCAGGAACTGATGAAGACGACACTGGAGGATTGGATACCGAAAATTCTCGCCGCGCAGGAGCCAGACGGTTATTTGCAGACCGCCTACACGCTCGCCGATCGCAATCGTTGGCCGGAGCGCTGGTCACCGCGCAATCGTGGCGATCACGAGGGTTATGTGGCCGGATACTTCATCGAGTCGGCCATCAATCACTACACACTCACCGACGGGAAGGACAAACGCCTTTACGACGCGGCGAAAAAGCTGGCGGATTGCTGGGTCACGAATCTTGGCCCGGGCAAAAAGGAATGGTTCGATGGCCATCAGGAAATGGAACAGGCGCTCGTGCGCTTTGGCCGTTTCGTGAACGACATGGAGGGCAACGGTCGCGGCGACAGCTACGTCAAGCTCGCCAAGTTCCTCCTCGATAGCCGCCGCGACGGCAGCGAATACGATCAGAGCCACGTGCCGGCCATTCAGCAGTACGAAGCCGTGGGCCACGCGGTGCGCGCCGTTTACGACTATTCGGGCATGGCCGATGTGGCGGCGGAAACGGGTGACGTAGATTATCAAAGCGCAGTGATGTCGCTTTGGGATAACATGATTAACAGGAAGTATTACGTCACCGGCGGCGTCGGCAGCGGTGAGACCTCGGAGGGCTTTGGTCCGAATTATTCACTGCGCAACAATGCCTATTGCGAATCGTGTTCGAGCTGCGGGTTGATTTTCTTCCAATACAAACTCAACCTCGCCTATCACGACGCGAAGTACGCCGACCTTTACGAGGAGACGATGTACAACGCACTCCTCGGCGCGACTGATCTCGACGGGAAAACGTTTTACTACACAAACCCGCTGATGGGCGGTCAGCGCACGCCGTGGCACGCGTGCCCGTGCTGCGTCGGCAATATTCCGCGCACGCTTTTGATGATCCCGACCTGGACTTACGTGAAGGGCAAGGACGCCATCTACGTGAATCTTTTCATCGGCAGCACGATCAACGTGGATCGCGTCGCCGGCACGGACGTGCAGTTGGTGCAGAAAACGGATTATCCCTGGAGCGGCAATGTGTCCATCACCGTCAATCCGAAGCAGGCGAAGAAATTTTCCGTCTTCGTCCGCGTACCGAATCGCAAGACGAGCGAGCTTTATTCACCCACGCCGGAAGTGAGCGGCTTGAAATCGCTCGCCGTAAACGGAAAGTCCGTTACGCCGGAGATTGAAAATGGCTACGCCGTCATCACGCGCGACTGGAAGGCAGGCGACACAATCAACTTGGTTCTGCCGATGGAGGTACAGCGCGTGAAAGCCGACGAAAACATCGCTGCGGATCGGGGACTCGTTGCACTGCGATACGGTCCGCTGATCTACAATGTCGAGCGCGCCGACCAGCCCTCACTCAACCTTGCCCTCGGCTCCGGTGCGTTGAAGACCGAATGGCGCGGCGATTTGTTGCAAGGCGTTATGACGATCAAAGGGAAATGGAGCGACGGCAGTCCGCTGATCGCAATTCCGAACTATGCTCGAAACAACCGCGGTGCCCCAAGCGCTGCCCGGACCGCCAGCGGTGAGTCAGCGAGCCTGACGGTTGATTATTCCGGCGGCGCAACCGTTGGCAACACCAACGCGGGCGCCAGCACCAACGCCAGCCAGGCCGACCGTCGTCGTGGACGTTTCGGCGAGGCGGCATCGGTCGTTTGGATCAAAGATCAATGACGCAAATCCGTTACGCGCAGATCTGCCAGTCGAGCGAGCGATATATTGAATTGCCGCAAACAGGTGCTCGCCGCTGAGGTTATCCGCGGCAGCCAGACGGCAATCGTCCGTGCCACTTTCAGAATCCGGGCTCTGATGGTTACAATTCACGTCACACGACGTCGCGTTTTTGGCGGGCTTCGGCATTGCCTTCGTCATCCTGTCTGCAGCGGA
>CAZNOE010000532.1:0-4593 GCA_964574525.1 uncultured Bifidobacteriaceae bacterium | reverse complement strand
TGATTAGTCTCCTTTTGATCGCACACAAAAGTCTCCTTTTGAAAACTACACGACACCACTCGATTGCCTTGTCGCAATACTCCACGATCTGCTGCAGCGTCAAAGCTGGGTCATGCGCGCTCATAGACCGGAAACAACTCGTCCTTCACCCGCTCAAGAATCAGCGGATGCAACCGCGAGCAGAAATCCACCTTGCAACGGAGAATGGCCGACAACTCCTCACCGTAGCCGAAGTATTGAAAGCCCGCCCGTTTCAGCACTCCCGGCTCGAACTCCGCCAGCACGTCCACGTCGCTGCGCGCCGGATCGAAATCGTCCCGCAATACCGAACCGAAAAGGCTCAACTTGCGGATGCCGCGCGCGCGACAAAACTCCGCAATCCTCTCGCGGTCAATGACGATGGGCAATTCGGCAACGCTCATGCGGGCATCATCGCCAAAATGTATGCCTTTCGCAATCTCTCATTCCTTCACACGGCCAAGTTCCGTCGCCCGGTTCAACAAATCGGCGTCCTCCAATTCTGCCGCGCCGTCGAGTTGCGCCGTCAACACATCCACACCCCGCAGCAGAAGCCCACGCGTGATGGCGGCCGGCACATGGACATCCATGTAAAGGCCGACGCTCACGCCCGCTTGCCCATTTCACGCAACCGTTTCCGCAGTGGCGACTCGCCCGCTTGCGACCGAAGCTGTTCCACGCTTTTCACGCTGCGCTGAATCTGCGCGTCCATCTCTGCTTGATGATCGTAATAGTGACCCAGCGCGGCGTGAATCTGCGCGAGCGACAGGTGCGGATGCTGGAAATGGATTTCCTCCGGACTCCAGCCGTGGGCGATCATGTCCAGCGCCACCTCGATGACTTTGGTGTTGGTGTCGTCAATCCACGCTACGCCACGATCGTCGAATCGAATATGTGTTGTTGTAAGAACCGGCATGGCCGGACACTAACGCATCAAGCGTCGTGCGACAACTGGGTTTTCGAGAATCAACCTTTATTGACCGACGTGGCAGCGACTGCGGCAGCGCCAACGTGAACATCGGCACCAGCGGCGCGGAAATCGGCGGCGCATTCGGCGGCGAAAAGGAAACCGGCGGCGGACGCGAGAGCGGCAGCGATTCGTGGAAAACCTACATGCCCCGTCAGACTGCCACGATCAATTACGGCAGCGAACTCCCGCTGGCGCAGGGCATCAAGTTCGGCGCTTGATCGTTAAGGCCAGGGAGGGCAAGAAGGTTTAACCACCGAGGATGCCCGATGAGTGACACCGAACGGCGCGGGAACATCAAGGCGTAAACGGATTGACAACTGCCACGAACGGGAAGTGCCCCGTGTCGCGCGTCACCATCGTCAATCCCCAAGCACGGGCGGTGGCGGCCAGCGCCGAATCACGCACGGTGCGGGCCGTCCAGAATTTCTTGCCGCGTGCGGCAGTGACTTCGGCGGCGTATTGCCCCCAAACCTCAGACTCAGCCGGGCCAAAGGGAAGAATCATATCGCGGTAATCGGCGCGGAGAAAGGAAACGTAGCGCAGCAATTCGGACTGGCGTTTGCCAAAGGGAAGCCGCTGGATGCCATAGTGAAGTTCTCCAAAAAGAGATTTCCGAAAGCGCACAATCATCCTTGTTCGCTTCCAACCACGCGGCGGCACCGGGATTCGGCCGGGGCTTCCAGCAATCGGAAATCAGGTTGGTGTCCAGCAACCAGAGCATCAGTCCAGATAAGGCGGCAGTTCCAGACCGGCCAGCCGCTTGAAGTGAGCCGGCAGGGAAAGGCGGCGGCGCGGACGCCTGCCCAGACGCGCGCGCAATTCAGGCAATCCAAGCTTGAGTGACTGGCGGATAACGTCCGATTCTTTCAATTCGGTTTCCGCCGCGGTATCTTTCAGTTCCCGTTGAAGCGCCGCCGAAGACGGCACCGGGATGGTCGCATTCTCATGGGCGTTTGAGCGTTTCACAGGGAAACTCTAAACGCGGCTATCATGGAAACCAAGTTATTTCCCGGCGACAAGTTCGTAGTGGGACAGTGCCACCCTCTCCCCGTCGGACGAGGAGAGGGAAGGGTGAGGGGCGGCTCAAGTCACCAGCGATGCCCGGTAGAAACGCTTCGGCTGGTTCGGCGAATCCATGTTGAAGAAAACGGCCGGGCTTGCCGTCAGCGTGACGTTGGTCAACGCCTGCCGGGCAGCTTGACCCCCTTGGCGATCCGGTTCACACTCCTGCTGCACGGCCATGCCACGCACGCCGGTCATTTTCTATCGCGACGACGACGGTTCCGTGCCGGTGTTGGACTGGCTGCGAAACCTCCCGCCGAAGGCGCAAGACAAATGCCGGGTCCGGCTGGAGCGCCTGCATGAACTGGGACACGAGTTGCGGCGGCCGGAAGCGGAATACTTGCGCGACGACATCTATGAACTGCGCGTGCGGCTTGGCACCGTCAACTATCGTATGCTTTATTTCTATCACGGCCAGGTGGCGGCGGTGGTTTCGCACGGCCTGGCGAAACAAGCGGCGGTGCCGGCACGCGAGATCGAACTGGCACGACGACGACGGGCCATGTTTCTGACCTCGCCCGAACGCCACAGCGCGCATATGCCTTGAGTCATGACACACCCACGCAAACCAACGACAAATGGGATCGAGATCCTGGACCGGACATTTTACGAAGGCCGGCCCGAACGCCAGGCCCGGTTGGAGCAAGCCCGCCTGGAGGATGAAATCGGGCGAAAGATTCTCACGCTCCGCGAACAGGCCGGGCTGACCCAAACGCAACTGGCCCGGCGGCTCGGGGTCAAGGCGCAGTTTATCGCGGACTTGGAGGAAGCGGCGCTCGAAACCAACTACCTTCTGTGGCTTCAGCGGACCGCCGCGGTGCTGCGCAAGCGCGTGGAAATCCGCTGTGTGCCGTTTCGACGGCAACTTGAGCCGGCGTGAGGCCCCGCCTCGAACCTCGCTGAAAAGCCTGCGGCGACGCCGTGCCGCCGGTGCCGGCGACCAACCGTTTGTTGCGACAATCAAAAGGAACGCAGCCGGCTGCTTTTTCAGTTCCCCGTTGCGACCCTCAAGGTATCAGCGAGGCGCGATCGAAACACTTCGGCTGGTTCGGCGAATCCAAGTCGAAGAAGACCGACGGGCTGGTCTAGGTTGTTCGTTGCGAAGTGATTCAACTTTGCGCGAGAGCCTCGGCCGCCTCCAATCGCTGAACGTACTCTTCCAACTGTGCTTGAAGCTGGCGCAGTTGCTCCAGCGGGCCTCCCGCCAGCAGCGCGAAATTGCGCGGGTTCTTCCCCAAAACCTCGCTGCGGTAAGATTCGAGGATGCGCTGCATCCGCCCCATCTGTTCGATGGCCTGGCCGACTTGTTCAACCGTCTCGATCATAATGTTATTCTCAAAAGACCTTTCCTAAGCCCAGGTCGCTGTTTGACCTGTTGAAAGAACGTGATGGCCCATTTCAGATTCTCACTGCCATTCTTCGCCACCACTATATCAAGCCCGAACCGTTTTCGCACCCGCTTTTGATCCAAAATATTATACTGGGCCGGCGGAAGTTCACGCGACAAGTCGTTTGGCGGCTTCTTCGAACGCGCAATCGTGGATTCCTTCCGGCAACCAGCCGTGCTCGTTGAATCTGGGGATGGCCATGTTTCAGTCCAGAACCGCCGCGACAGCAAACCACAACGCGGGCTGAAACCAAGCCTGAATCCCCGACCTCGGCGCGGAAATTGGCGGCGCGTTCGGCGGCGAGAAGGAAACCGGCGGCGGACGCGAGAGCGGCAGTGATTCCTGGAAAGCCTACATGCGCCGGCAAACCGCCACGATCAATTACGGCAGTGAACTCCCGCTGGCGCAGGGCATCAAGTTCGGCGCTTGAATCAGCGCGTGCTGAACCCGCGCATTGTTGCGGAGAGACGGATTCGGCTGCGGCGCCAAACCGCTTTCGCGTCAGATCAGGTCGAACAAATCCACCACCGCCTGCGAGATGCCCTCCATCTCGGCCTTGGACAACTGCCCCATCCGGCGAATGAAGCGGGATTTGTCACACGCCTTGATCTGGTCCACCACGGCCACGCCAACAAAGCCCTTGAAGCGCGTGGCCACCAACAGTGGGAATTCTGTTTGCGCGTGAGCCGTGGAAAGCGGCACCACCGTAACCGTGCGGCGCAACCGGCTGAACGGTTCACGTTCCACGATCACGGCGGGCCGTGCCTTCTTGATTTCCGATCCGATCTGCGGATCGAAGTTCACCAACCAGACTTCGCCCCGTTTCATGCGGGATCGGTGTCGTCAAACCTCTCCCACTCGGCCATCTCGGACGAAAGCTGCTTGATCCGGTTCACCCGTCGGCAAACCTCCTCGTCGCGTCCCGTTCTCGCCGCAAAGGCGCGCTCCAAAAGGCGCGTCACGACGGCCGACCGTTGACGGCTGGGGACGACCGCCTTGAATCGCTTGGCCAGCGGTGTTGGAATCTCGAGCAAAATCTTCATCCGCTGAGGATAGGCCCGCGAAAGCCCGCCGGCAAGAGCCGTTGACCACACTGCACCTCCCCGGGTGTGAGACAAAATTCTTCGATTATGCTGCCAGCGGGAGGCAATCATT
>CAZNOE010000531.1:0-4608 GCA_964574525.1 uncultured Bifidobacteriaceae bacterium | reverse complement strand
CGTGGACTTGCACCACTTGCCCGAAGGCACGCACTCGTTAGCACCGAGGCCCGGCACGCTTGACCGGTGGACATTCCAAATTGGTCCGCGTGGCAGGAGTGGGCTTCCCAAGCCTTGCGAGTTAGATGCCCAAAATAGAATTGTTCGCTGTCGCGAACTGCAATGCACCTGCAACCTTTCCGTCTTGAGCGGAACGCCTCTGCCTTGGGCTACACGCGGTTGGTGCCCACGGTCGGATTTGCACCGACACTGTGCGCGTTTTAAGGGCGCCGTCTCTGCGTTGGACTACGTGGGCGAATTGGTGCCGCGTGAGGGATTTCCACCCCCAACCTCTCCGGTCTGAGCGGAGCGTCTCTGGTAGTTGGACTAACGCGGCGTAAATTGGTGCATCCGGCAGGACTCCCACCTGCAAACTCTCCGTTCGAAGCGGAGGATGATAATAGTTTTCACCACGGATGCGTGGATTGGTTGAGAGTTGAAAGTTGATGGTTGATAGTCCAACCGACCGCTTCGGCCACTTCCCGTCCATCAACCATGAACTATGCACCATCAACTTCTGCAAATTGGTGGGTTGCCTCGGATTCGCACCGAGTTCTCGCCGGTTAAGAGCCGGGACTTCACTGTCAAAGTTTGCAACCCTAGTGGCCGTCCGCAAGGACCGCGACACGAAGGCGGAGTTGAACCACCGCAGCCAGATCTGTGAAGCTCTGACTGACACCGGGATTTCGCGTCGCGGAAAATAATCCCAAGCGCACCGAATCGGATGTCCGGCCATTACTTCGGCTGTGCGGGGTCTCTGCCGACGCACCCGATTCACTTGGGAAATGGACGGGCATGAGGGTAGCGCGCCCTCTACTCCGGTTTGGAAGACCGGCGTGTGTCTCTCAACACCTATGCCCGATAAATGGAATCCCGTGCTGGAATCGCACTCCCGACTCGTCGGGACGGCTTTGCAAACCGCCGCCTGAACTGCTCGGCCAACGGGATATGAAATCAAAGTGCGGACGGATGCTTTCGCCTCCGTCCGCGTTGTTCGCCTCTTGGCGTCCTTGAACCGTCCGCTAGTTGCGGACAAAGTCCGCGATCACGGCGGGTGCCGTCGTGTCGAAGCCAACCACGTCGAGCATGCCGCGGTCGTCCGGGTCGGCGAGGGTGAAGTCGTTGGAGGTCATGCCCACAACGACTGCCTTTGCGTCACCGACGAACTCGCTGCGATACTGACGCAGCGCCTGCGTGGGATGAATCTTGCCCGTCCACGTTTCGCTGTCCGTGTAGGTGATGAACGCCGACACGTTCAGTTCGTTTTCGTGAGCGAAGATTATCGGCAGGGCGCAGTCCGTCGCCTCGAACGGCAGGTCGCTGATGCGCTTCACCACGTCGTCCAGGCGCATGCGCGGCGAGATGTTCAGCGGAATGAACCGATTCGAGAATCCCATGATGTGGTATTCCTCCTCAGTTGCCGCCGTCACCAACGCCATCGCCGCGCTGGCTTGTGCGTTCAACAAAAAGCAAATTTCGCTGATGAAACAACCGCGCGGCGTGAGTCATTCCTCACGGAATCACGAAGCCTCGGCCACCGCAGAAACAGCAGTCCTTGTTTCCGCCTCGACAACGGCATTCTCTGTAACCGTTCACGAAATCCAGTCGACCCAGCGGCTGTCGCGGTTGTGGCGGGAACGCTTTGGGTTGCTGAAATGCTGCCTCCTGTAAAATGACGCTCGCCCCGCCAACCGCAGTCGCAAGCCGCTGCAATCCTTCTCCGGTTTCCTCCCATGGCCGTCGTTCGCTTGTGCCCGCTTCTCCATTGCCTTGCGCTACCACCCCCACCCGAATGCCGCGAGCCGCAAACGACGCTTCAAGCGTTTCGGCTACGGGTCGAATCAAGCTGCCGCCGCCAGTCAAAAAGACATGGGAAGGAGCTGGAGTAGCGATAAATCCAGTAACTTTCTCCAAAATCGCACCGGTAAAATTCTTCGCTGCTTCCTGAAACAGCTTCATGTCAGCGTCGTCTCCCAGTTGAATTAACGGGCCGCCCATTATCTGCAGCGCCGAACCGCTTCCTTGATACATCTCGCGCTTATACAGCTCAGCGTCTTCGAAGCGCAACGCCGACCACGAGAATCCGTGTCGGTCTCCTATCGCCGCGAACAACGGCCTGTCGAGTTGATTGATGACTCCCAACGCGTAGCTCTCCTGTCGGATTGCACTCAAGCCGTCAGCCGGAGCGGTAACGTCGAACGTCAGCGAGGCCAAGTCCGTTGTGAACGCACCGATATCCACGACCATCACAGTCAACAGATTTGTGTGTGTGCCGTAGAGCACGTGTCCACGCGCCGCTCGGATATACACGTTGGCCTGTCCAAACATCCGCCCATAATTTGGATACAACTGCCCGTCGGCATGGCGCGCTACGACGTTTCTGCCCTCAGCAAACAGTCCAAGCGTATTCGCATGCGGCTCTCGCACTTTTAGAATCAGCGTTGGATCATCCCAGCCGCTCAGATCCATGCACCGCGCGACGAGGATTGCATTTTGGTCGAAGGTGTCGAAAGCTGGCATGGCAACGCGGGTCTGACATTGCCGAACATCTATCTGATGTTCTTTTTCCAGCCTCTTTCGCAGCCATTCAAAGAACCGGTGGGCGATGATAGCCGCCGTCGCCGAATCCTGGTCGTTGCGCGGACGGAACAAATCCGCTTTCCAGTTTTGGAAAACCTGCATCTCCTTACTCGGCGTCATTCCCGCTGCGGGCCGCCCAAAAATCCACGGTTGCGCAGGATTGCGGGTGCGAATCGCCAGCGACGGTATTAAAGGACTGCCATCGAATAGTAAAAGGCGCGCCTCCTCCTTTTGTTCGCCGGAATTCGCGGGAAGACATGCGTTGCGATAAGCGACTTTCGTGTAAGACGCTCCGAGGTCAATGCTAAGCGTTGCTTCAAACATGGTGTCCTCCTTGCGCTCGTTTCACTCTGGCGCGAATCAAGGCTTCTTCCCGAATCGCCCAGCCGCCTTCTTCGACGACGGCGCTCTCTCCGGGCAGTAAACCGCCTTCAATGTCCTGATGCCGCAAAGGATTGAAGACCACTGTTTCGCCTTTCTTGCTGATTGGCGAAAGGCCGAGATTGAGCGCCGTGACCGTCAATATGTCCTTCGGTGCAAATCCTTGCTCCGCTTTCTGAAATGCAAGCGCGAGATGTCGCGCACCTTCCAGCGTGACACGCAGCTTTCCGTCGGGCGTCGCGTCATCGCGGCTGAGGTTTTCAAAAACCCATGTCCGGCTTTCCTGCGCTTCATCGCGGGTCAGATTCCTGAGCCGATGCGCGAGCTGTTGAATTAAGCGCAAGACAGCTTCCGATTGCTGGCCTCGACGGTCAGCGACCAAGATGCCCGTTCCGAGGCGTGCCATAGCTGCGGTCTCAAACTCGCGTTCGACGCCATCTGTCATCACTAACGCGTCGAACAGTGATTCCACAAATACCACACACGACGAGTTTGATTCTTTTCGCGCCAGAATCGCCGGCAAATGATCAACTGTCATCTTGAAAGCTGTTCGATTGGAACGGACAGCTTCGCTCAACGCCCTCAGCGGGTCTTCGTTCGGCCAAGAATGCTGCAACACGAAGGCCAGCAGATTACCGCGTTTATCCTTCTTCAACGCGACGGTGAGCGCTTCGTCCCATTGTGGCAAATACTTGGGGCGGGGTCGTCGAGCAAGACAGAATTCCAGCAACGGCAATACATCGCGCGGTTTTGCACGCGCCAACAGCCAGTCCGCACCAACGGTCGTATAGAGTTCGTCCGGATTGGCGAGCGACGATTGCTCTATTTCTTCGGCAGAAATTCTTCTTGCCTTTGCCCAAGCGGTAAAGCAGGCCAGCGTCGGGGCGGCATTCAACGCTTGCTGGAGACTTAATTTTTCAGTGGCATCGTGCCATACGCTAAAAGCAAAGGCTGCGGTTTCCGAAAACCCTTTGTCACGCAATGCGCAGACAGATTCCACAGCTTCCTCTGGTGCGGGCTTGTGTCGCTCCGCGAGCGGGCGAGAAAAATCCTTAAACAAAAAATCGATTTTAGCGCCGAGAGCGTCGTCAACAACTCGTTCGTGGACATTCCGAAAATCTTTGTTCGCTTTCTGTGCCTTGGCATCGTCAGGCGTTCCTTTCGCGAGTGCCTTAAAAACGCCTGCCAACTTTCTGTCAAACGGATTCATCGGCCAGATGATTGCGCCGGTCGCGTTGAATCGCAGCAAAAATCTCGGCGACAAGCGAAGCGCCCGTGCTAACCCAAACTCAACGGCCCGTCGAAAAACTCGATGGACAAAAAGTGCTGTGGCTTAGAAACCGGAAGGCAGGTCTCGAACCTGCATCTCCCGAACTTGCGTCCGGGCGTTCTATCGCAGTTGAACTACATCCGCGTTCGGTTTCGTTTTGCGTGCGATAATCCACAACGAGCGGCCCATCGAAAACTGAAATGGTCAGGGCGACGGGATTCGCACCCGCACAGTCCGCGTCACAGGCGGAGATGCTAACTGTTACATCACGACCCTGAAGAAATGGAGCCCCTGGTCGGACTCGCACCGACGAATACGAGTTTACGAAACTCGCCCTG
>CAZNOE010000530.1:0-4610 GCA_964574525.1 uncultured Bifidobacteriaceae bacterium | reverse complement strand
TCGATGTGGCCCGCTTGGAAATGGAACCAGTCCTCCGGCCGATTGCGGCGCGATTCGATCAGCTTTTGAAAAGTCGGCGTATCGGTCCGCATGACTTCCAAAGCGATGCGCTCAGCCGCCGGCACGTCCGCTGCGACACGAATCGTTTTGATGGGCACGCGCTCTTCGGGCCGTTCATAGAAACCCATCGGGCCGCTGCCACGCGGCAGGGCGGAGAGCAGTTCGACACCTTGGACGACGCGCCCGATTAACGTCACATTGCGATCCAGATGACGCGGCGCATGCCCGGTCACCACATACAACTCAGTTCCTCCGCCACTATTCGCCGCCGCGTCGCGGCCAGCGCCAACCATCCCGTAACAATGCACCAGCCACATCTTACCGCTGCGCCGGTCGCGCGCCACCGGAAATGCGTCGGAAAAACCCACCTCCCGTGCATAGACATCGCCGTCGGGCAGCCGCGTGAACGGCAACTTGCGATCCAATGTCCGGTCAAACTCGGCGGGTAATGTCCGTTCCGCGTGCTGGATCTTGCGCGCCAGTTCCGGCTTTTCCGCCTCCGGGTCGGCCCACTGGACCACATAATTGTCCTGTGAACGCACGATCGCCAGGCCGTCATAATAATGTTCCCGTGCGAGCGCCTTGACGTTCGCGACATGCCGGGGAGCAAACGCCGGCGCAAGCAAGATCACGACGCGGCCCTTTGCGAATTCGACGTAAAACGTGTTCTCCGGATCGAGCGGTCGCCAATCGCCTGACTGAGACGCCGCCAGAACTTCCGCCATGGTCGCGGCTTTCTTCTTGATGGGTCCGCCCTCGCCAGCGGCGGCTACCGAGAGTGTGAGCATAATGAGCAAGCACGGTGCGCAAAAGGACATGCGGAAACCCTGACAGCACGACCGGGCAAAATCGAGATCCATTCCTGGTTGGTTCGCGTTCAAGAATGCCGGTGGATTCATCGGGCGGGGCGAATCGGCTTAAGATGTCGTCTGCCGCTTCGGGTCCAAGAGTTCATCCAGCTTCTCCTTGCTGATGCCAGAAATCTCCAGGGCGACTTCGCGAACGGTTCGGCCGCTTTCGGAAGCGAGTTTGGCGATGCGCGCCGCCTCGTCGTAGCCGATCACGGGCGCGAGAGCGGTGCACATCGCCAGGCTGCGCTCGACGTTGCGCTCGCAACGCTCCACGTCTGCTTCCAACCCATTCACGCAGCGGAGCGCGAACACGCGGGTGGCGTTGGTGAGTAGTTCGATGGATTGCAAAAGATTGTAAGCAATGACCGGCATCATCGTGTTCAGTTCGAAATTCCCGGACGCTCCGCCAAACGTGATCGTCGCGTCGTTGCCGATGACCTGCGCGCCGACCTGAATCACCATCTCGCACATCACCGGATTGACCTTGCCGGGCATGATGGACGATCCGGGCTGCGTGGCGGGCAGCTTCAATTCTCCAAGCCCCAATCGCGGCCCGGAACCCATCCAGCGAATGTCGTTGGCAATTTTGATCAGGCTCACGGCCACCGTCTTCAGCGCGCCGCTCGCTTCCACGCAGGCATCGCGGGCGGCCTGCGCCTCGAAATGGTTGTGGCTTTCCCGCAACTCAAGTCCCGTCTCGCGGGCCAGTCCCTCGATGGTGCGCCGCGCGAATTCCGGATGGGTATTGATGCCCGTGCCGACCGCCGTGCCGCCGAGCGCGAGTTCGCCGAGGTGCGGCTTGACGTTTTCCAACCGCGTCACGCCGTGCGCGATCTGGCTGGCGTAACCGCTGAACTCCTGTCCGAGCCGGATGGGTGTGGCATCCTGCAAATGGGTGCGCCCGATTTTGAGGATGTCGTTGAACTGCTCCGCTTTTTTGCGCAGCGCTTCCTGCAACTCAACCAACGCGGGGACCAATTGAAACTGGATGAATTCCAGCGCGCCCAGATGAATGGCCGACGGAAACACATCGTTGCTCGATTGGCCGTAGTTGACGTGGTCGTTGGGATGCACGCGCTTGTCGCCGCGCTGGCCTCCGAGCAACTCGGCTGCCCGCGTGGCAATGACCTCATTGGCGTTCATGTTCGTGGAAGTGCCCGAGCCGGTTTGAAAAACATCCACGACAAGCTGCGCGTCGAGTTTTCCGTCAATCACTTCCTGCGCGGCCTGCTCGATGGCGGTGGCGGTTTCTTGCGGAAGCAAGCCCAGGGCTGCGTTGGTGATGGCGGCGTGCTTCTTGATCAGGCCCAGCGCCCGGATGAAACAACGCGGAAACCCCAAACCGCTGATGGGAAAATTCTCAACCGCCCGGGCAGTCTGCGCGCCGTAATAGGCATCGGAGGATACACGCATCTCGCCCATCGAGTCGGCTTCAATGCGAAATGGGCCGTTCATAAAATCGTGAAAGCCTCCGAAAGTGCGTGACGGGTGGCAAGTGACAAGTGACGGGAGTATTTCGTCCACCCGGCAGCCAGGGAGAAATAGGCTTCGCTCCCGCTATTTCACGGGGTTGCCATCAGTGTCGAGTTGTTGGATTTCCCCCCAACCGAGAGCGCGAATTCCAGATTCGATTTTTGAGCGGTCACCCACCACGACCCACACCAACTGATCGGGATGCACCACTTTCTTTGCAGCCTTGTCCACATCGCTCACCGAGAGCGAACGGACCTTCGTTGAATAAGTGTCAAAGTAGTCCTCGGGTAATCCGTAGATCACGATGTCGGCGATGGCGACGGCGACGGCGCCGTCCGTTTCCCATGAGCCTGGCAACTGCAAAGTTTGATTCTTCTGCGCGTTGCTCAACTCCTTTTCGGTGATGGGTTGCTTATCCAGGATGCTGCGCATTTCCTTGTTCAGTTCCACCAGCGACTCTTTCGTCTTGTCAGTCTGAACGGGAGCATAGGCGATGAACGGGCGCTGTCCCTGGGCGGACCAAAGGAAAGTAAACGCCCCGTAGGACCAGTGCTTGTCTTCGCGCAGATTCATGTTCACCCGCGAGGTGAACGTTCCGCCGAGAATGGTGTTCATCGTCTCAATCGCGATCTCATCGGGATTCGACTTCGGTGGGGCCACATGACCGGTGAGAATGACCGATTGCAGCGAATCGGGCCGGTCAATCAGATAGACCACCGGCTTCTTTTGCGGTTGAACGGCGGCGATGTTCTTCTTCGGAACATCGCCCGGCTTCCAGCCGGCAAACAGTTTTTCCAACTGGGGTTTGAGTTCGCCGAGCGTCGTGTCGCCGACAACGATGAGCGTGGCATTGTTTGGCTTGAACCAGGTGTCGTGGAACTTCTTCATGTCCGCTCGCGTCATTTTTTCAATGGACGACTCCGTGCCGGAACCCGTCAACGGATTGCCATACGCGTGGCTGCTGCCGTAAAGGATTTTGGGAAACACCCGCAGCGCCATGCTCACCGGTTCGCTTCGTTCCTGTTGTATCCCCGCTATGAGTTGCTTTTGCCGGCGCTTGAAGTCGGTCTCCGGGAAAGAGGGATTCAAAATGACATCGGCATAAACATCGAGCGCCCGGTCAAGGGTCGCGGTCAGCGTGGACAAGTTGACACTGGAGGAATCCAGTCCCGACCCAGCGCTCAGGCTCGCGCCCAACGCCGCCAGTTCGTCGCTGATTTGTAACGAGGTCCGCTTGGTCGTTCCTTCATCGAGCATATCCATCGCCAGCCGCGCCGTTCCTGGGCTGGCGAATTGGTCAGTCGCGTATCCGGCATTCAGTATCAAATTGAAAACCACGACCGGCGTCGAGTGTCGTTCCGCCAGGATGATCTTCAATCCGTTGGGCAATTCAGCCCGCTGGAACGCCGGGAACTTCGCGTCTCCCTGCGCGCCCGGCTCGGGAAGTTTGGAACGGTCAACGGTGCTGGTGACCGTTTCGTAAGTTGGATAGGGGTGAACTTCGAGAATATAAACGTCATCGGTGAGCCAGGTCTTCGCGGCGCGCTGCAAGTTGCGGGTGGTCGCGTCACGCACCTGCTTCAAGGTCGTCTGATAAAACGCCGGATCGCCGCGATAGGTTTCGTTCATCGCCAGGATGTCGGATTTGCCTCCAAATCCGCCGATCCGCTCGCTGCCGCGCACGAAGCCCGCAATGGTTCCCGCCTTGGCGCGTTGCAATTCGTCCTGTGTCGGCCCTTTCGCCAGAAAACGCGCCACTTCCTCATCCATCGCCTTTTCGATCCGCGCCAGGTCGCCGCCCGGCCGGGCCGTGGCCACAATCCCAAACTGACCGCTGATCTCGCGCGGATCCACATAAGCCGACACATCCGTCGCGATCTGTTCGTCATAGACCAGCCGTTTGTAGAGCCGGGAGGTCTTGCCCGAGGCGAGCACCCGGCTGGCTAACTGCAACCAGGTCGTCTCCGCTTCGCCGTAGGCCGGGATGTTCCACACCTTGTAGAGCCGCGCCTGCGGCACGCGGTCCGAGACGGTCTGGCGGCGCGTGCCGGCGATTTTCGGAATCCACTTCTCATATCGCGCCACCGGCGGGCCGGCGGGGATTTCTCCGAAATAATGCTGCACCTTCTTCAAAGCGGTTTCCGCGTCAATGTCCCCGGCCAGGACCAGCACCGTGTTCGCCGGGCCGTAATAAGTCTGAAACCAATGACGCACGTCTTCGAGCGA
>CAZNOE010000529.1:0-4622 GCA_964574525.1 uncultured Bifidobacteriaceae bacterium | reverse complement strand
CCCGGCCTTCGCGCTGTCAATCACGTTTCACGTCTTACGAGATCAGTGCCCGTTCGTCGCGACGGGCACTGGTAACCCGTGCGGATACGGTGGCCGTTTTCGAGGCAGTAGCGGCGGCAGTGGTGGCAGGCTCGGCGCCAGACTCACCAGTTCGTTCCAAGTCTGGCGTTCCGCGAGCGACATTTGGGACCAGCGCTCGGCGTTTTTCAAGAACTCCTGCTGCTCGGGGGCGCTCAGCGCGGCGAACTTTGCGAATGACCGGACGCAGCGAGCGCGCCGGTCCTGCGGCAGTTTCTCGAAAGCCTGCAGCGTCTTTTCCATCTGGCGGCGCTCGGCGTCCGAGAGCGTGCGCAGCGCTTGCGCTTTTTCCGTCGGTGTGAGTTCAAGCAGCTTGGTGAATCTTTCACTGAGCTTGCGGCGCTGGTCTTCGGTCAAGTCTGGCGATTGATCAGCCGGGTTGACCAGATAATCCACTGCTTGTTCATTCGTGAGCAGCGCCTGTCGTAATTGCGGCGGCAGGATGGCCAGCCGCTGGAGACGGGGTTCGACCAACTCGCGCATGGCGGGGGGAATTTGCGCCAGTAGCGCGGCGCGATTGGTTGCGGGTGCCGCCAGTAACGGGAGCAGATACCACCGAAGTTCCGTGACCTGCAGCCGCATCCGGCGCTCCTCTGGGTCGAGAGATTCATATTCGGTGATCTTTTCCAGAATTCGGGACCGGATTTCAGGAGGACGCACCATCAGAAACTCCAGGCGTTCCGTCGAAGGCATTGCGAGTAATTCGTTGAACCGCTCCACCGGAGATTTTGCCAGCGGCACCTGCGGCAAAGCTCCGTTCGTGAAACCCGTTTGCGATCCGGGTGCATTCGCCGATGCCTGGCCGAAAGCGGAGTGGACCAACGTTGCTCCGCAGCACAGCGCCACGGTCAGCCATCGCATCTTGTACCGCGTGCAATTCATTTCAGCAACGCGAGCAATTCCTTGTCCGGTGACGGTGTTGAGCCTAGACTGCGAATCGCCTCGAAGTCTTCCAACAGTGCCGGGTTGGCCATCTCCGGCGTGTCCGCGAGTTTCTTTACCAATCTGGCCTGCTGCACGATCGCGTGCCGGTGATACCCGAACAAGCTGAAGCCGATGACGACCGCGACCCCGGCAACGCGAGGCAGGAACACGCGCCACCGCCACGCCCAGTGAAATCCAGGCCGCCGCTCAGCCGCCGCCGTTTCTTGCTCGACAGCTTGCCGGACGCGCGCGGTGAAATTGGAAGGCACGGGCGCGTCGGGCAGTTGATGCAGCATCGCGCTTAAATTCGTTTCAACTTCCCACTCCGCCTGCGTCTCGGGATGCGCCGCAAGCCACGTGCGCAACTCGCCCTCCTCGCTTTCGGTAAGCGGCCGACGCCAGCTCAGTTCGCGCAATCGGTTGTAAACCGGGTCTTGGTTCATAGAGTTAACAAGGGTTAAAAACCGTGGTCATCATAAAGTTCCGGTCATTTCCCGCTCCGCCACGCGCCGGTGCGCAAGTAAGGTTTGAGCCTCAATTTGAGCGTTTCGCGCCCGCGATGGATCAGCGATTTCGTGGCTGACAGCGAGCAGCCGAGCACGTCGGCGATTTCCTCATAGCTCAGTTCCTCCTGCCGGCAGAGCAGTAAAGCGGTGCGCTGATTCTCAGGCAGTTCGGCCAGCGCATCCGCAATTTTGTCCTCGAGTTCGCCCTGCAGGAGTTGCTCGGGTGGCGATGCCAAACGTTTGTCTTCGACCTGATGTAAGGGCTGGTCATCCGTTCCGGCGTGCATCTCATCGAGTGATTCCGCGGGGTGCCGCGAGCGGCGGCGGATTTCGTTGAGGCACAGATTGCGGGCGATGGTGAAGAGCCACGTGGAAAACTTCGCGGAGGGTTCGTAACGTCCCGCCGATTTGTAAACCTGAACGAAGACGTTTTGGGCAATGTCCTCGGCTTCGGTCAAATTCCGCAGAGTGCGGTAAGCGAGGTTCATCACCGGCTGCTTGTATTTGTCCACCAATTGCGCAAATGCCGCAGCGTCGCCCTTTTTGACGAGGAGCATCAGGGCGGCATCGGGATCAAGGTTGCCGGGCATGGCCGCTTGAGCTTAGGGAAACACCGGGTCAGCGACAAGGTTTCCGGGACTTACGATTTACGATTTACGCGTCACAACTCCGGTTCGCGTTTCTCGGCGGAAGAAGGAATTCCGCTGGGACTTTGCTCGCGAACATCGCCTTCCGGCAAGGGGAGGAGATGAACCGACTTTGTTCGTCGCGATAGCTGCCAAAAAAACAATGGAACGCGTAAATCGTAAATTCCCCCACCCGCTTGCCTTCAAAGTCGTTTCCCACCAACCTATCCCCGCCCATGCAGGAACTCTTGAAGAAGATCGAAGCCGATGCGCTGGCGCGCTTGCCGTTACCGCCGGGCCGCTCCGTCGAACAGGAACGCGTGCGGTTTCGCGCCTTTTTGAAGCTGGAAACGCACCGGCTCAAACTCGCGCATCGCAACGGCGCCAGTGGATTGAAAATCTGTCAGGCGCGCTCGGCCATTCTCGATCTCATCATCCGCCATTTATGGGAAGCGGCATTCAACGCGCTCTCTGAACAGGCGCGCAAGGAGTTTCCGTCCATCGTCGTCGTCGCCCTCGGCGGCTACGGCCGCGGTGAACTCAATCCGCACAGCGACATTGATCTCATGTTTTTGCACGAAGGCCAGGTCGTCCCCCATCAGACGCGGGCGTTGCCGGCGCTGGAAAATATAATGAACGGCGTCTGGCTGCCGCTCTTTGATCTTGGCCTCAAGCCCAACCAGACCGTGCGCACCATCGCCGAGTGCGTCGCCTCCGCCAACGACAAGTCGGACCCACGCAGTGTGGAGACACGAACGTCGTTGATTGAAGCCCGGCTGATCGTCGGTGACGAAAAGTTGTTTGCCCGCTTCCAAAAGACCGTGCTGGCGCGCTGTGTGGAGGGTCACGAAGCCAGGTACATCGCCGCGCGGCTGAACGACCAGGCCACCCGCCGGGCCAAGTTCGGCAACTCGGCCTGTATGCAGGAGCCGAACATCAAGAACGGCTGCGGCGGCCTGCGCGATTTTCAGAATCTGCTCTGGATGGCGTTCTTCAAATATCGCACGCGCTCACTGGCGGAACTCCAGCAACACGGCCTGGTCACCGAAATGGAGCGCAATCAGTTGGAGGCGGCGTATGATTTTCTGCTGCGCGTACGCACGGAACTGCACTATCAGGTCAATCGCCCGCTTGACGCGCTGACGAAAAACCTGCAGCCCGCCGTCGCGCACGGCCTCGGCTATCCCGAGCGTTCGCCCAGCAAACGCATCGAGAAATTCATGCGCGATGTGTATGTCCATGCGCGGAAAATCTACATCATCACGCGCACGCTGGAGCAGCGCATGGCCTTGCTGCCGCCGCCTCGAATGCTTTCATTGCGAAAGTTTCTACCGGGAGGCCGGCGGCGGCTCACCGAACCGGTGGACGGGTTCAAGTTCATTGACGGTGAAATTCACGCCACGTCCAACCGCGTCTTTCGCGACCAACCGCGCCGTGTGATGCGCGTGTTTCTGCACGCGCAACAACGCGGACTGCGGCTGCATGCCGACCTCGCACAACTGATCCGCAATCAGGTGACGCTGGTGGACCGCGATTTCCTCACGGACCAGCACGTGCGGGAGACCTTTCTGACCATCCTCAACCAGCGCGGCAACGTCGCGCCCATTCTGCGCGCCATGCACGAGGTGGATTTCCTCGGCAAATACATCCCGGAATTCGGCAAGCTCACGTGCCTGGTGCAGCACGAGTTTTACCACCAATACGCCGCGGACGAACATACGCTGGTCTGCCTCGAACAGCTCGACCGGATTTGGGAGGCAAAAGACGCGCCCTACAAAACTTACGCGCCGTTGTTTCAAAGTCTGGATCGGCCGTTCCTCCTTTATCTCGCGTTGCTGCTGCACGATACCGGCAAGGCCAACGGTCACGGCAATCATTCCGAGGCGGGTGCAAAGCTGGCGATGCGCGTGGCACGACGGCTCGGTCTTGATGGCGCGGCGATGCAGACGCTGCGGTTGATCATCGAACATCACCTGCTCATGGCCAGCGTGTCGCAACGGCGCGACATGGACGACCCCGCGGTGATCCGCCACTTCGCCAAGCAAGTGCAGACCACCGAAACACTGATGTTGCTTACGCTCCACACGTTTGTGGACGCCCAAGCTACGAGCGACAAGCTGTGGAACGGCTTCAAGGACGCGCTGCTTTGGGAATTGCACGTGCGCGCCAGGTCTCTCCTTTCCGGCGGTACCGAATTCCTGCGCGCGGAAGAGAAGCAGCGTGAGTTGCTCATCCAGGAGACCCGCAAACTGCTGTCGCCCCAATTCGACGAGGAAGAGATGCAGGCCCACGTGGCGATGCTGCCGGCGCGCTATTTTCAAATCCAATCCGCCCGGGAAGTGCAGGACGATATCCTCCTCGCGCACGAATTCCTGCGTTTGCAAATTTTAAGGGAACACGAGAACCCGCTCGCGCCCATCGTCCGCTGGCACAACGAGGTGGACCGTGGCTACAGCGCCGTGCGGGTCTGCACCTGGGATCGCGCGGG
>CAZNOE010000528.1:0-4639 GCA_964574525.1 uncultured Bifidobacteriaceae bacterium | reverse complement strand
AAAACCGGAGCGGCTTTTTCATTGAGGATGGACGATGAGCCGGTAGAAGCGGGACTCACCGCTGGTGGTGGCGTTGGTGGATTGGATCAAGCGATTGGTATTGGTAGGCGGGATGTCCAACAGGTTCGTCCAACTATTTGAAAGGAATGAAGTCCGGCTCTCGACGGTGTAGCTGCGGTTGGAAATGGCTTCAAAGGAAAGCACGAGTGTACCTGCATCCGGCACGGCAGCGGCGGTGATGCGGAGATTGCTGGCGGTGTCGTTGGGATTGGTGCCGGCCCAAAACTCCTGGAGGCTTGTCATGCCGTCGTGATCCGCGTCGGACGTGGCGTCGGCTGGGTTGTTAAAATCGAGGTTGTAGATTTGTTCCCACGTGTCTGGCAATCCGTCGCCATCGGTGTCCACAAGATACGAGCCGACGGGGAAAAACGCGCCCAACGTTGTGCCGTTGGTGCCCGTGCCAATGCACGGAGAGTTTGCGGCCAGCCGATAATCGCTCAATGTGGCGTTCAAGAATAGCGGGCCCGTATTCAGATTGCTGATGCCGGAATAAACGCCAACGCCGGACACATCGCTGTAATCAACCGTGATCGTCGAGCCGTTGAGCAGTACGATGGAATTGGTGTTGTTCCAGACGATGTTGTTCCACGACATCGCGTGGCCGCCACCTTGGCCGGCCGTTTTCTCGTAGAGCCGGAGGCCGGAGTTGGAATTGGCGACCGTGTTTTGGACAATGGTGGCGTAGGAGGAGTCTTTTACGGCAATGCCCATGTCCACGCCGTAGATGACGCAGCCGCGAACGACGACGTTGGTCGAGTGTTCGCCGATAGACACGCCTTTGTCGAAAGGGAAGTCGTACATCAAGCAGTTCTCGACCAGCACTCCATCGGAATCGCTGCCAAGGTCAACGGCGTCCACGTTCGTGAGCGGCCCGTGGCGCAGCGTGCATCGCCGGATGACTGAGCCGGGCGCGGCGGTATCAAAATCAATGGCGTCACCAGTGACATCCTCGAACAGGCTGTCTTCGATGACGATCACACCGAGGCGGAAAAGTGTTTCGTAGTAATTGCGAAAGCGGCAAGCGCGCACGATCAACGATGGCGCTTGCTCACTCACCAAAATCGGCTGGTTGTAAGTCGTCGGCGTGCCGGTCACGTGGTAATCGTGGAAATAGCAGGATTCAAACAAACCACTTGCACCGCCGAGCACAGCCGCCTGGCCATGCTCGATGTCCGCGTGGCGCAATGTCAGGCTTGCGTTGTTGCCCGTTGCGCCGAGCCCATTCCAATTGTTCGTGCCGTTGAGCGAGCGAAACAAAACGGGATTGGCCGAGGTGCCGTAAGCCAGCAAACGGCCCTGGATGGTTATGCCGACTCCATTGGCAAACTGGATCGTGACACCGCGCTCAATCGTGAGCGTAACGTTCGCGGCGACGGTAATGGTGTTGGTAATCACATAAGGGCTGCCGGCCAGCGTCCAGTTGGTGTCAGTGCAAATGGTGTTCGGCGGGCATACCTGCGGTCCGTAAGCGAGGTCGGCAATCAGGATGCAATCGGAACTATTGCTGAGGATGTTCAATCCGATGAGTGCCAGGACGTGTGTGCCCACGGCCAGCCGGGAGCCGGCCGGTCCCAAATCATAGATTTCAACCGGCTGAGGGCCGGTGTTGCCGGTCGAAGCCTCGTGACCGGAACTCGCGAGCGCATTGAAAGCTGGCTCAGTTCCGACGGCGCCTGGTGCAAACTCGCGGTGAATCTCTGCACCGTCCAGATACGCAACGAAACCGTCGTCCCAATCCATCGTAAGTTTGATGTGGTCGCCGGGATCAATGGAGTTGGTGACCTCGAATGTCCTGCGGATGTAAAACGTAGAATAGCGGTTTTGCATGTCAGCCAGCAGCGTCTGGCAATTGCTCGTCTCCGGGGAATTGTTGGCGTAACCCAATCCGCCGTTGCCGGTGCTCCATGTGGCGTCAAGCGAGGCGTCGGGGACTGTTTGCCAGTTGGCCTGAGACGCATTGGTCCCTTTATGATAATGCCAGGTATCGGTGTGATTAACCAGTGATGTGTCCGCAGCGCGCAGAAGAAAAACAGAAAACAGAAAGCAGAAAGCAGAAAGTGAAAAGCAGAAATTCGGAATCGGGATTTCTACTTTCTGCTTTCTGCTTTCTGCTTTTCGGTCGGGTTGCAGTTTCATGGAATACTGGGCGCAACAAGGCGGTAAAAGCGGCCGCCTGTCCGGATGGTTTGATCAACGACCGTAACCAAAGCTGAATTTGCCGAAACCGGAGCGTCGGCAAACTTGTGCCAGGAACCCGCGGGCGAGGTGTCACTGTAAAGCACGCTGTAAGTGTGCCCGCCAACAGCGCGGAAACCGATCGTTACGCCGCTGGCGCTGACGACCGCGGATGAAATGCGGAGATAATCGGCCGGATCGTTTGGGCTGGTGCCGGCCAGGAATTCCTGCCGGTTGCTTTGGCCATCGCCGTCGGGATCGCCATTCGCGCCGCTCACGCCGACTGACGAGTTCGGGTTCAAGCCGTGTTCCATCTCCCAGTAATCCGGCAGCCCATCGCCATCGGTGTCGGTAGTGCTGTTGAGGCTGGCGGTCGGTGCCGCCGTGAACCAATTGAGCGGTTCGTTGCCAAAGCTTCCGGGAATGTTTCGCTGCAAGGACGCTCCTGCGCCGACACCGTTGGTCGGCCAGGGCGCGGTCGGCAGATAGTGAACGTGCTCGACGAACACATAAGGGACGAAGCCAGCGTCGGGATGGGGCGGAAGTTGGGGCGGATCGGGCTTGAGCAATTCGATGTCGTTACCTTCGTTCGCGAGCGCACCGGAGTAAGGGCCGTAGATCCGGATGGTTGTGGCAACCTGATACACGGTGCGGAACCAGTTGGACTGAGCCGGGTCAGCGATGGGATCGAAATTGACAACCAGCAACGAGCCGCGCGCCGCCAGGGTGACGTTGGTCGGAAACGAGAACTCAACATCGCCTGAGATTCTCCACGTGTTGGTCGCTGCGGCGGGATCGAAGAGCGGCACGGCGTTCGAAGTGATGTTGAGGAGTTCAAGGAATTCGCCCGAGCCGTTGATGTTCGTATCGTAGCTGTTCGTCGGAAAGTAGTTGATCTCGCTGATCACCACCGGACCGATGAGCGGCGGCGGATTGGGCGCGCCAGTGCCGCTGCGGAACTGGGCGAGCGTCGTGGGGTTGTCCACGCCGAACGAGCGGTTGGTCATCGCCACGAATTCTTCGCCGATGCTTGTGAGGAAACGGCCGAATGAAACGCCATTCGCGCCGGCGCCGAATTTCGCGCGCGCGCGGAAGCCGGTGAGAGTGCCGCCAACGGTTTGCGCGAGGTGAACTTCATCGCCGTGGGCCGAGTTGAAGTTGAATGGCGACAAAGCGGCGGGTGACGTGTTCGTGCCGAATTGATATTCGTAGAAAACCTTGAAGCCGCCCGGCGGGACGACCGTATTCGACGGCACGAGGAATTTGCGCAGACCTTCTCCCGTGTTGCTCAAATACCAACCGCTGATGTCCACGGAGTTTGAACTGAGGTTGCGGATTTCCACCGCGTCTTCGAGCGGCGCGTCGGTGTGGCTGAGCAGTTCATTGATGACGAGGTTCGTCAGCAGCAGGTAATTCGGCTCACCGGGAGAAACCGTGTCGGTGAAGTTCACAAAGTTCGCCGTGCCATCCGGGAAGCGGCCCTGTGAAATATCAACGCTTTGTGATCCATAGGACACGGCGTCAATCTGCGTGCCGATTGGCCAGAAGAGGCCGATGAATCCGGCGGTTGCATTCAAATTGAAGCCAACGTGATTCGCGGCCTTGCCGACGCTTCCATCGGCGACAAGTTTTTGGTAACCCTCCGGGCCGATGAACGAAAGCGGCGGGAATGGCGATTTGTCGTGCGCCAGAGGATTATCGGTGACGGCTAAACCGCTCACTTCGACCGGTTGCGGGTTGGGATTGTAAAGCTCAAGCCAATCGTCGCCAGCAGACGGATTGGCCAACCACTCGTTGACTTTCAGCGAAGAAGCATTGCCGAGGTTGGCCGGCACGTTGGCCGTTTCGCGCGTCGGCAACGCGAGTGCCCACGCGCCGGAGCCATCCGGAATGCGGCCAACCGAAAAATCAGCGGGCTGCAATCCAAAAGCAACGGAGTCCAGCATCCGGCCGCCGTCCGACAGGCGTTTGAAAAGAAAAACCGCGTCGCCGGCGGTGCTGAGACCGAAGCCAGTGTTGGTGGGGGACGCGGGCAACCCGTCGTCGCATTCAATCACGAGACGACTTCCGGGGGAGACAAGAGCACCGCTCGGGAAAATCCATTTGCGTGGTTGGCCGACATCATCGGTGATGCTCATGTCGTCCAAATCAATGGTGTTTGTCGAGGCATTGAAAAGTTCGATCCAATCCGGCGTTCGGCCGGCGGCATTGGTGAACGACTGGTTATTGGCCAGGACTTCGTTCAGGATCACGGTGCGTTGGGCGCAGTTTGTAATCTGGACGCTGATGTCGAGCGCCATGCCCCAGACAATGTCCGAACTGGTGGCGTTGACCTGGTGGACTTCCACGGCGATGACATTCGTGCCCGGCACAAACATCGAGGCCGGGATGGTGAATGTGTCCG
>CAZNOE010000527.1:0-4652 GCA_964574525.1 uncultured Bifidobacteriaceae bacterium | reverse complement strand
TACCGGACGCGCGTACCATTTTGTCCCATAACTCAAAATACAGAGCGGGCGCGTCCTAAGCGTCAGGTTGTCGGTGAGAGTCCGGCTGGGGACACCAATTTTGCGGGTGTGGTTCAACAGCCAGAACGCGGCCTTGCCAAGGCCGAGACGACGGTGCGACTCCGTTCACCCGCTCCACTATTCGGGGGCGTAGCTCATCAGCAGAGCGCTCGTTTGACATGCGAGAGGCAAAGCGGGCAGCACTCTTCGCTCCCACCATTTTCCCGAGGGCATAGCTCAGCCAGTCAGAGCGGATGCTTCACATGCATCAGGTCGAAGGCGCGATTGCAGTTCGCAAAGCGAACAGCTCCGTTTGGGGCATCTGACTTGCAAGACTTGGGAAGTCCATCCTTCTGCCCTCACCATTTCTGTCCCTGTGGTGTAGTCCAGTCAACATGCCTGCCTCTCATGCAGGAGACCACCGGAGCGGAGCCGGTCAGGGACGCCAGTTTCATTGCCCTCAAAGCATTGTCAGCGATGCCTTCGCTCGGTAAGCGAATTCAGCTCAGTGCAATTCTGAGTGAGGGCTCCATTTCGCAGTCGAGCCAGCGCTCAAGTGGGTTTCATAAGCCCGCTGGGTCCGGGGCAGCACCGGAGACTGCGACCATTTCCGCCTCCATGCAGCAGCCTGCGGATTTCTTTTGTAAAGAATTCCTGCCGGAGCATCACCGGCTGGAGGCTCCATCCGCTTTGCTCGCGTAGCCCAACGCAGAGGCACGACGTCGAGAGCGTCGCCAGTGCAGGTGCAATTCCTGCCGCGAGCACCATTTCGGCCTGCAAGCATTAAAGTGATGCAACGGACTTTTAATCCGTAGAACAGGGCGCGTTACCCTGGCGGGCCACCACTTCATTGCCTCGTGGTGTAACAGCAGCATACCGGGTTTTGACCCCGACGGTCTTGGTGCGAATCCAAGCGAGGCAGCCAGATCAGTCAGCCCGTTAGCTCAAAATCAGAGCGGCAGTCTTACAAACTGCGGACGTTGGAGAGTTACCAACACGGGCTACCAATTTTGCCGCTGAGTGTGGAAGTCTGCACACCTGTCTCTGAAACAGGGAGCGCTGGAGCGTTACCAGCAGCGGCAGCCAGTTTCATTTCAATGAAGAACAAACACCTCACGCGCGGAGCAGTCGCGGTGTGCAAACATTTTATGAGCGACATACTGAACAAGACGATTGTGCTGGTGCTCAACCGGAACTGGCAGGCGATCAACATTCGCACGCCGCAAGACGCGTTTTGCCAAATGGCAACAAACGTGGCCACCGCACTGGACATCGAAGGCGAGAGCCACATTCGTCCCGTCACGTGGGACGAGTGGATCACACTGCCGGTGCGCGCGGGTGACTATGCCGTGCGCACCGCGCGCGGCGCGATCCGTGTGCCGACGGTGATTGTAGCGGTGAACTTTGCCAAGGTGCCGAAGAAGCGCCCGAAGCTCTGTTCCAAGACGATTCGGGAGCGCGACGGCAATCGCTGCCAATACACGGGCAAATTGCTCAAGCCGGACGAAGGCAGCCTCGACCACGTCCTGCCCCGCTCGCGCGGTGGCCAGGACGAGTGGGAAAACCTCGTGTGGTCGAGCAAGGACGTAAACACCCGCAAGGGCAATCGTCTGCCGCACGAAGCCGGCCTAAAGTTGCTAACTGTGCCGCGCGCGCCGAAGGAACTGCCAGTCACGGCACTCATTCGCAACGCCCACGGCGTCGCGGAATGGAAGTTGTTCCTAAACGAATGAAGCGACGGGAGGGCGGGCGCCAAAGCTCGCCTTCCCGACAATCGAAACGTGTTTTCAAAATCCGCAGTTTTTGGGTAGTGAGCAGAACGCTGAAACCACGGTAAGGAGTAGTGGCGTCCTACGTACTACCTGCTGAATTCACTGGAAGTCAACTCGTCCAGTTCTCCTAAGTACTTAATGCGAAACAATTAAGCTGGAGGCGAGGGTCGGAATCGAACCGACGAATGAGGCTTTTGCAGAGCCCTGCCTTACCACTTGGCTACCCCGCCACCGGCCCGAAGCTTAGTTCGCCGTTCGGTTCGCGCAAGTTCAAGTTTATCCCGTCGCGGGCGAAAACTAAGATTCTCCCGACGGCTCCAAAGTCTTGCCAGCAACAAAGAGACATTTAATACCCTCGTTCCCAAAGTCGCGGACATGGCCTTTGTGTCGAATAACTGCGGATCGCGTCAACGTGTCATGAGAGTGATCATGGTAGCCCTGTCGTTTCTCGCGGCCACAGCCTTCTTGCTGCCGGATCGTTCGCGCGCGGCAGAGCTTGGCAAGCCCGGTGGCATTATCAACACACGTTGAGGCCGGAGATTTCTTTCTCACGAAGGTTCATCCACTGCCCGAAGCCCGCTGTTTTGGTTGCCACGGCGAACAGAAAGACCGCGAGGCGGAATTCGACATGCGCACGGGAGAGGGTTTGCTCAAACTCGGAACGCGGAACAAGAGTCGCCATTTCTGATGCAGTCTCCTCGTCGGCCGCAAGGAAATCATTTTGCCGGCTGGCCCGGCAACCAAGCGACGATGCGCAGCGGGCCGCCGCTTCCGCCTTTGATCTTCATGGGCAACGCAACGACATACGCGCCGGCGGGCGGGAGGTGATCCAGGGCGGCAACGTTTTCGAAGGCCGGAATGTTTTTCTCGAATAGGATGCGGTGGGTTTCGAAGAGTTTCGACTGGCCATAGTCAATGCTCGCGGTGTCGAGGCCCACGGCTTTGATGCTGCGTTCAGTCACCAGCCAGCGCGCGGCGTCGGGATGAAGGCCGGGGAAGTGCAGCTTTGATACCGCATTCGTGCCTTTCTCGTCCGTGCCGAGATATTTTTTGGCATCGGGCCAGTGCCGCGCAAAGCCCGTGTTCAACAGGAGAATCGCGCCCTTGGGGATCCTCCCGTGCCGCGCTTCCCACGTTTGCAAGTCCGCGACGGTGGTCCGGTAGTCGGAGTCTTTGAGCGCGCGGGCGGAAACATCCACGACCGCCGCCGCGCCAGTCAGTTGGTCGAGCGGGAGTTGGTCCACTGTTTTGTGGCCTTCCGCAAAGTGAATGGGCGCGTCAATGTGTGTGCCGCCGTGCTCCGAGGCGCGGAAACGATTCGCAGCGTAAAAATAACCTTGAGCCGTGGGACCATGGAACTCTTCTTCGAGCACGAAGCTGGTGGCCGTGGGCCAGTAGAGCGTCTCGGCGGAGAAGTCGTGAGTGAGATCAATCCAGCGCCCGCTGGCGAATGGCGATGCCTCCGCGGCACCCGCGGCACTCGGGAGGTTCAGCGCAAACAAAACCAGGCAAGCGCTGACAAGAAGGGGTTTCATGCTGGCAGGATACACCGGGCACACCCGGCTGAACAATACCGCGAATTTGCTTCGTCACCGGCAAAAACTTTCGGCTCGATGACGCTCCATTTTTTCCCGCAAGCCGCCGGCCTGCTGCTGGAACACCAGTTTCCAAAAGGAATCGCGGGCCTGAAAGTCATGTTCGCCTGGCTGGTGGTGTTCGCGCTGCACCTTTGGCCGCAATGAAAGGTTGACGCACCGGAAACCACCGGTTCAAAATCCTTGCGGACACTGGGGACCGCAAAGCCACATCCGCCATGAACAAAACGTTCAGATTCAAACAACCTCTGGCATTTCTCATTCTCGCCTTCTTTTGTGCTTCTCTCCCTGCCGCCGGCCAGCCTGCCGTGTCCGCGCCTCTCTGCCGCATCGAAGTTGTGGAGAAAGGGACAGGGTGGCCCGTGCCGCTGGTTGAGTTGCGCACGACGCACCTCGTGCTGCTGGTCACCGACAATGCCGGCGTGATCGCCTTCGACTTGCCGGAGTTGATGGGACGCGAAACCTGGTTCGATGTCATTGGCAACGGTTACGAAGTGCCCAGGGATGGTTTCGGGATGCGTGGCGTGCGCTTGAAGCCCGAGTCAGGCAAGACGCTGAAGGTGGAAGTGAACCGCACGATCATCGCCAAACGTCTTGGGCGTCTCACCGGGGGCGGGCTGTTCGCCGAGAGCCAGAAGCTCGGGCAGGAACTTGACTGGCGCGAGTCAGGCGTGCTTGGCTGCGACAGTGTACAGAACGCCGTGCATCGTGGGCGGCTCTTCTGGTTGTGGGGCGACACCACCATGGCGCGCTATCCGCTCGGCATTTTCGACGGCACGAGCGCGACAACCGGAGTGAAGCCGCTGGCGAAGTTCGAACCACCTCTGCGGCTGACGCTCGATTATTTCACGGACGAGAAGGGCGCGCTGCGCGGCATCGCCAAATTGCCGGGCGGAGGCCCGACCTGGGTGACTGGTTACGCGAGCCTCCCAGACAAGGCAGGCACGCCGCGCCTCGTCGGCTCTTACATGAAAATCAAGCCGGCGATGGAGATCTACGAATGGAGCCTCTGCGTTTGGAACGACGCCACCGCGAATTTTGAGAGATTGCGCGTGCTGTGGACGAAATCCGAAGCGACACCGAAGCCGCCGCCCGTGCCGAACGGCCACCCGGTTTTTTGGAAAGACGCGGCGGGCAAGGAGTGGGTGCTCTTCGGCAATCCGCTGCCCACGTTGCGCTGCCCCGCGACGTTCGAAGCCTGGCAGGATTCGTCCACGTGGGAAGTGCTCAAGCCGCAGGAAAGCCT
>CAZNOE010000526.1:0-4654 GCA_964574525.1 uncultured Bifidobacteriaceae bacterium | reverse complement strand
ACATCCGCAAATCCATCAGCACCATCGGCTCAGACAAGCGTTATGGGATCGGACTAGGGTAAAGCCTGTAATCATTGAGCTAAACCACAGATGAGCGCGCACGCCTACACTGAAGACCATCTCGTCGAGCAGCCCGCCATCGGGTTGTTCGCGGCGCTGGGCTGGCAGACGGTGTCGGCGATGGAGGAAATTTTCGGCAAGGACGGCACACTGGGGCGGGAGACTCCGAGTGAAGTGGTGTTGCTTCCCCGTTTGCGCGCGGCGTTGGAGAAATTGAATCCGTCGTTGCCGCCGGAAGCCATCACCGCCGCCGTTGATGAATTGGCGCGCGACCGTTCGGCCATGAGTCCAGCGTCTGCGAACCGCGAGGTTTACTCGCTGCTCAAGGAGGGCATTCCCGTTTCAGTGCCGGATCGCGAACGCGGTGGACAAAAAATCGAGCGGGTGCGGGTGATTGATTGGCAGAATCCGGCGGCAAATGATTTTCTGCTCGTCAGCCAGTTCAGCGTCACGGGCGACCTCTACACTTGCCGCCCGGATTTAGTCTGTTTCGTCAACGGGCTGCCGCTGGTGGTCATCGAGTTAAAAAAACCCGGTGTGCCGGCGCGCTCGGCGTTCGATGAAAATCTTACGCACTACAAGCAGCAAATCCCGGCGTTGTTCTGGCTTAACGCGCTGCTCATCGCGTCGAACGGAACGGACAGCCGCGTCGGGTCGCTCACGGCGGATTGGGATCGCTTCTTCGAGTGGAAGCGCGTGGAGCGTGAGAACGAACCGCGCCGCGTTTCGTTGGAAGTGATGATTCGCGGGACGTGCGACAAGGTGCGCCTGCTGGATTTGGTGGAGAACTTCACGCTGTTTTCGGAACACAAGGCCGGGCTGGTGAAAATCATCGGGCAGAACCATCAGTTCCTCGGCGTGAACAATTCGCTGGCGGCGATGCTCGCGGCGCGGAAGGCGGGGCACGGTCGCGGCGGTGTGTTCTGGCAGACGCAGGGCAGCGGCAAGAGTTTTTCGATGGTGTTCTTTGCACAGAAAGTTTTGCGGAAGATTGCGGGCAACTGGACGTTCGTGGTCGTGACCGACCGCGTGGAACTGGACGACCAGATTGCCAAGACGTTCAAGGCGTGCGGCGCGGTGAGCGAGGCCGAGGGCGATGAATGTCATGCGGCGAGCGGAGCGCATTTGCGCGAACTCCTGCGCGGAAATCATCGCTACGTTTTCTCACTGATTCATAAGTTTCAGTCGCCGGAAATGCTTTGCGACCGGCGTGACGTGATCGTGTTGACGGATGAAGCGCATCGCAGCCAATACGACACGCTGGCGTTGAACATGCGCGCGGCATTGCCAAACGCGCTGTTTCTCGCGTTCACCGGCACGCCGCTCATCGCGGCGGAAGAACGGACGCGGGAAGTATTCGGCGATTACGTTTCAATTTACGATTTCCAGCAATCGGTTGAGGACGGCGCAACTGTTCCACTGTTTTACGAGAACCGCACGCCGGAGTTGCAACTCGTGAACCCGGACTTGAACGAGGACATTTACAATCTCGTCGAGGCGGCGGAACTCGATCCCGAACAGGAAACGAAACTCGAACGCGAGTTGAGCAAGCAATACCACATCCTCACGCGCGACGACCGGCTGGAGACGGTGGCGCAGGATATCGTGCGGCATTTTCTCGGTCGCGGTTTTGCGGGCAAGGCGATGATGGTATCGATTGACAAGGCGACCGCGCTCAAGATGCACGACAAGGTGCGGAAGCATTGGGACGCAGAGACGAGGCGGGTGCGGTTGGAGCTTGGGAAGTCTGGGTTGACTGCGGACAGGAGGCGGGAATTGCAGGAGCGTTTGAAGCAGTTGGAAACGACGGATATGGCTTTGATCGTTTCGCCGGGGCAAAACGAGATCGAGCAGATGAAGAAACTCGGCCTCGACATCGCGCCGCATCGCAAGCGGATGAATGACGAGGAACTCGACGAGAAGTTCAAAGACCCACAAGACCCGCTTCGGCTCGTGTTCTTGTGCGCGATGTGGCTGACGGGATTCGACGCGCCGAGTTGTTCGACGGTGTATCTCGACAAACCGATGCGGAATCACACGCTGATGCAAACCATCGCGCGGGCGAACCGCGTTTATCCCGGCAAGCACAGCGGCGTGATCGTGGATTATGCGAACGTGTTCGCGTCGCTGGAAAAGGCGCTCGCCATTTACGGCAAAGGCACGGGTGGCGAGCGTCCGGTGCGGGACAAGCAGAAGCTGGTGGCGGAATTGCGGAAGGCCGTGGACGCGGCGGTGATGTTCTGCGCGAACAAAGGCGTTGTGCTCGCGGCCATCGAACAACTTCCCGCCGGAAGCATGCAGCGGTTGGAGCGCATCGCGGATGCGATTGACGCGCTCGTTTCTCCCGACCCGCTGCGCCGGGAATTTCTCGGGCACGAGCGATTGGTGAATGTGCTCTACAATGCGGTGAAGCCCGACCCGGCGGCGTTGGAATTTGCCGGTCGCGCTGCTTGTCTCGCGGCCATCGCGGATGCGATTCGCGCCAAGCTGAATCCGCATCCGACGGACATTTCTGAAGTGATGGGCGACATCAACAAGCTGCTAGACTCGTCAATCACGGGCGTGGACATGCCAGCGAAACCCGCTCCGCTGATGGATTTGTCGAAGATTGATTTCGAGGCGCTGCGCTCTCGGTTCAAGGAATCCAAACACAAGAACACGGACTTGGAAATTCTCAAAGCCGCCATCCGCGCGCAGTTGGAAAAGATGATTAGGCTGAACAAAACGCGGATGGATTTTCAGGAAACGTTCGAGGAGTTGATCGAGTCCTACAATGCAGGCAGCCGGAACATCGAAGATTTGTTCAACGAGTTGCTGGCGTTGAGCCGCACACTCAACGAGGAACAACAACGCCACGTTCGCGAGCACTTCACGGAAGAGGAACTGGTGATCTTTGACATCCTGACTCGGCCCGCGCCGGAATTGAGCACAGCGGAGCGCGATGAAGTGAAGAAGGTCGCCCGCGAGTTGCTGGCGAGACTGAAACAATTTCTGGTTCTCGACTGGCGGCAAAAAATCGGCCTCGCGCTCGCAGGTGAAGCTGACGATTGAGGATATGCTCGAAGCCGGTTTGCCACAGACTTATTCAGCCGACCTTTTCAAACAGAAGTGCTCGGCGGTGTTTGAACATTTCTACGAGAGTTATCAGGAGAAGGAAGTGAGCGTTTTCACAACGGCGGCTTGACCAATTTGTTTTGATCGAGCAGCGGGGTTCGATTGAAAGGATTTGGCTGACGAGCGTAAATTGTTTTCTCCAAGTTGGCCGGGACTTGAAAACATTTTGCCCGAATTGAAAACCGTAAAACTTTCGCCGCTCGGCGTGATGAAGGCGCTCAACAAACTCGGCGGCAAACACGGCGTCGGGCGCGTGGACATGGTGGAGAACCGTTACGTGGGCATGAAATCGCGCGGCGTGTATGAGAGGATTTTCGACTGTCGGCGCGCCTTCATACTTCTTTGCGTTGAAACGAATCAGCGATTGAACCGGTTTGTCCCGCAATGCCGCGCTTGACCTACCGTCCGTTTCCACCGATACTCTCCCCGGACTGAGAATGCTCGGTCGGTGGGCGATCTCTGGCGCAAGCCGGAGTCGCCCATTTGAGTTTTACGGGAACACCCGCCATCCGCTCACCGCGCCCGCGTTGTAAATGTGCTTCTTCGCCACCTCGAACGCGCGATTCGGTCGCGCCGGATTCAGGATGTGCCGGGCGCACGGATGAGCGCAGAGGTCAGCAATCTGAACGCCGACGATGTTGTTCTTCTTGGATTGAAAGCTCAACGGACAGTCGAGCCGCTTGAATTGCTCCGCGTTCACCGCTTGCGTGCCACGAGCCATGATGCGATAGAAAACTTTTTCAAGACTGTTGTCCTCCCGCTTGCCGCGCGCCTCGGCCACAATGGGCAAATGCGTTTCTCCAGCCGCGTCGAGAAAATGCACCAGCCGTTCCAGCGTGAAGGCGAGGGCGAGTTCGTAAGGATTCTCCGCGTCACCGCCGCGCTGCTGTTGATGCTGATATTTGTGGATGGCGGAAATGAAAAGCGTGAACGGCAGGCGTTCCATCATGTCGCTCAACTCGGCCATGAACTGCGGGCGCACGGTCGGATTCAGCAGCAATGAAAACGGCCCGGTGGCGAGGCGGATGTCGCGGCTGTGGAGGTTGATGCCCTCGTGATTGAAGTAGCGGAGTTTGAAACGATTGAGCTCCGCCAAAGCCTGGTCGCGGTAGGCGGCGCGTTCCATCACTACCAGCGCGAGCACGAACAGCGGGAAATCTTTGTCAATTTTCTCCATCGAGTGGTCGCCGCACTCGTCGAAGAAGGCAACGAACCTGGACTTGTCGTCAACACTGCTCATCGCGCGCCATTTTGCTTCAGGCGGAGCTTTCAAGCCAGACGAATCGTGGTGCGTTGGAACGAATTAGTGGTTGAAGCGGGTTTCGATTGAACGCAAGGACGGTTTCGGTTATCAAGCTTTGACCGAGTTCGCAGAAAACTTTCCTCCAAGTTGGCCGGGACTTGAAAACATTTTGCCCGAATTGAAAACCTTTCAGCAAAAAGCTTTCCCCGCTCGGCGTGATGAAGGCGCTCAACAAAC
>CAZNOE010000525.1:0-4658 GCA_964574525.1 uncultured Bifidobacteriaceae bacterium | reverse complement strand
GCACTCAAACACCTGGTAAGCTCGGCATCGCCCGCGAAACCGCCGGTCGCAATTACGGCCGCATTTACGCGTATGACAATACCTCAAGATTCTCAATGGGGGCACAGAGCCCTTGGACTCAAATCAGAATTCTTTGCCAGGCAACTCCTGCAAAATGACTTTGAGATGGACTAAGTCCTTGCTTACGATGGCGAATGCAGTTCGCCTTTAGAAGCAATCGCATTCAAACCACGTTTTCTTGAACAGAAATATCTAGTATGAATAAAAAAATTCTCGTCGACTTCGTGAGCGCCAAGCAACATGGAAAGTCGTTTTTTCTTACGTCGCTTTCCGCCGCTAACGTCGTACGTGTTAGTTATGTAGCGCGGAGAGGCGTCAATGAGGAGGAGGGCGCGGTGCAACGATTGCTCAACCCCGTTAGAATCGCGAGCATTCGGGACTTCGTCTTGGCCGGAGGATTTTTCCCGACCTCAATCGTCCTCAACTGGACGGAGAAAGCAACCGCACCTGAAGTCAAAGGCAACAAACTTCTTCTTCTTGGCGCAGCGAAAAGCGCTCAGATTATCGACGGTCAGCACAGAGTCATCGGTCTGGCTGCAGCAATTGACAAGAAGCCATCGCTGGCAAATTTCCAGGTCCCAGTAAGTCTTTACACAGGCCTATCGACCAAGGAATGTGCAGATATCTTTCTGTCGATTAATACTGAGCAGAAACCGGTGCATCGCAGCTTAGTCTTTGATCTCTATAAGGTCGCAAGCGATTATGTGGTTGACCCGGCAGCCCTTCGTGCTGGTGATTTGGCTACAGAACTGCACGAGAATTCTTCTTCACCATTTGTCGGTTTCATCAAGTTCCCAGGGTCTCCATCCGGGCAAAAAGGGTTAGCGCTATCAACCGTTGTCTCCGCCGTAAAGCCGCTCGTTGAAGAGAAAGGCGTGTTTGAGCAAGTCGGGCTCTCAGAGTTGCAAATGCAAACCCAGTTCCTGATGAATTTTTTCAACGTGCTACGGAACGCTTATGGTGCCGAATGGGAGTCACCGGCAAATGTGTTTAGAATGGCCGCAGGTTTTGTGGGGGCGATTGAGTTCGTCAAGAGCAAGCTCGTCGTTCACTGCAATATAACTGGCGACTTTACAATGCAAGCTATCGAGAAAGTAATGAGGCTGAGTGCAGGCAGCTTAATCCGCCGAGATGCAATTGAAGGGCTCCAGGGTCGTCGGGCATACAATTACGTCTCTGCTGCTCTTGAATCTTTGTTTGACCCGACCGATGGGAAAGACCGCAAGATCAAAGTATGACGGGCGCATCCGGGAGCAATGCTGGGAACTTTCTGCTCGGACGCATCCCGCTCGGAGCGAAGCCTAAGGCGTTTTTCCAAAAGTTTGTTCTCAACGCAGCTGATGCGGCAGCTTTGCTAGTGTCCTCACGCGAAGACGCCCGAATCTACGTGTACAATGCAGTGGCATCGTTTCTTGGTGCCATAGCGGGACTCCAAACACAACAAGCTGCTTGGGCTATCACAAAGTTGTATTACGCTGTTTTCTATATCGGGCGAGCCGCGCTTTGCCGGGCAGGGCACGTTACCTTCCATGTCCCCAAAGATGGTGGAATCGGCTACACGCAGTACGAAATCCAGATTCATGCCGGTGCGCAAGCCGTGGTGGTGGACAAACCTCCGAGCACTCACAAATTAGTGGCTCTTCGTTTTTGCCAAATCGGTTACCCCTTCTTCATGCAAGGCCTCACAATTGAAGGGCAAGACCCAATTACCTGGCTCATGGACCAACGCGAATACTGGCAATACAGGGCGGGGCGGTTTTCTGATCCCGATCTACCAAGCATTCTCGACCAAGTCCCACCTGAGAAAGTGCAACGACTGTTGGCGGAATATGCGACTGACAAGACAGGCGTCTTTTTAGCAGACCCAGCTCACGCCGTGGTTGCTGTTCCTTTCCGTTTGGTTGTATGGGCGCTGGCGGTCGAATCGCTCCAATCTCCAGGCGTGGTAGATGCCGAGGACCTCGCTTATCTGCGAAGACGCTGTTTGATGGGGAAGCAGAAGTTAAGCACGATTGACCGATGGTTAGGTTATTGAGAATTCTAGCGAAGTTTCTCAGAACCGCGCCGCGTCAGGGATTCTCAACAACGGTTGTGGATTGATCCACCTTGACGACGTCCACCTTCTGAATAGTTCCGCTTGGCCATTTGATCTCCACTTCGTCTGGCCGACTCGCGAGGCCGAGGCCGATGGTGACAGGCAGTTCGGATTGCGAGAGGTAGCTGCGCGTGGGCATGACCTGTCGCGACAGGGTTTGCCCGCCAACGCGCACCTTGATCCATGCGCCGATGGCGTCGTGGTTGCTTTTGCTGCCGACGAGTTTCAAGCGAATCCAGTGGTGGCGCAAATTCTGGTCATTGCGCAGGAGCAACGGCGGTCCGCCGACCTGCGTGAGCACGGCGTCGAGATCGCCGTCGCCATCAATGTCCGCAAAGGCCGAGCCGCGCCCGACGATGGGCTTGAACAGATCACTGCCGGCCTTTTCCGGTGTGACCGCGACAAAGCATCCGCCACTTTGACCACCGGCATTCCAAAACAACTGGGCCGCCTGGGCGTAGGTCTGGCTTTTTTGAATCTTGCTGATCTCTTCCTCCAGATGCCCGTTGGCCGTGAGCAAATCGAGCCGTCCGTCCAGATCGTAGTCGAAGAAAAACAAACCGAACTTCAGCGGGAGGCGGCTGGCCGGGCCGATGCCTTCCGTGATCGCTTCATCGGAAAAGTTCGTGGGTGAATTTTGCTGGACGTAAAGCGCGGTCATTTCGTTCGCAAAATTGCCGATGGCGATGCCCAGTTTGTCGTCGTTGCGGAAGCGCGCGGTGTCAATGCCCATCGCGCCGCGGGTGTTGCCGTAGCTGTCGAACGCCACGCCGGATTGCGCGCCGATTTCGCGAAACGTGCCGTTGTGTTGATTCATGAAAACGAGATTGGGCACGGTGTCGTTGGCCACGACGAGATCAATCCAGCCATCGCTGTCAATGTCCACGGGCGCGACACCGAGGGCCTTCGCGGCTGGCACGCCGGTCGCGGGATTCTTCACCTGCAAACCGCTCTGCGCCGAGACGTCGGTGAAATGGCCATTGCCGTCGTTGTGGTAGAGGCGTGAGAACGCGCCCTCGAAGTTCATTGGCTGGCCATAGGCGCGCGTCCGGCCGTCAATTTTGTAGCCGACCTCGGCGTCAATTGCGCGCGACCACTTCACGTAGTTGCCGGCAAAGAGATCAAGTTTGCCGTCGTTGTCGTAATCAAGAAACGCCGCGCACATGCTCCAGTCATTGGTCGAACCGCCCACGCCGGCCGCCTGGGTCACCTCGTGAAACTTGCCCTGCCCGTCATTGTGGAAAAGATGATTGCCGGCGACCGCCGTGACGAACACATCCGCCAGCCGGTCATTGTCGTAATCCCCGATAGCTGCGCCCATTCCGTAAAAACTTACGTCCAGTCCTGAACCTTTGGTGGCATCCGTGAAGTGGCCGCGCCCGTCGTTGCGATAGAGCGTCATGGTCGTTGGCTGTTTTCCCTCGGGAATGTGCCACGGCCAGTAGGTGGAATTGATCAGGAGCAAATCCTGGTGACCGTCGTTGTCGTAATCGAAAAACGCCACGCCGCCTCCCATTGTCTCCGGCAACAGCTTTTCGCCATAAGCGCCATTGTTGTGAACGAAGGTGATGCCGGCTTCCTTCGTGATGTCGGTGAACTTCGTAACCGGCATTTCGGTCTGCGGGCGGTCAGGTGACACAGGCGCACTGTATTTGGTAATCTGCGGCGGCGCCGGTGCGGGCTTGCGCTTGAGGAGCAAAACCGTTCCTCCAAACAGGACGGCGATAATCACCAACACAATGAGCGAACGGCGGACGGCTTTGCCGATGATCGTGTCATCGGCGTGGACCAATTCTTCTTCGTCGCGATCTGGCTTTGGTCTTGGTTCGTTGCTCATGAGTTGGTGCAAGGGTGTATCAATGAAGTCCAGTTGCAGTCGAAAAACCCCTCACCCCGACCCTCTCCCCTTCCGAAGGGGAGAGGGAGAATCGCCGTCAGCCTTCCGGCAAGTCCAACGTCATAGGAAAGTCTGGGGCCGACTCGGCGAGCGCTGAAGATATTGGACGACGCACCTTGCTGTTCCCTCTCCCCATCCGATGGGGAGAGGGTTAGGGTGAGGGGCTCGTTCGACTGCGTATTCACGGGTTCGCTGAGGAGAGTTCCTTGACCGTGGCGTCCAACTCCGGAGCACCCGATCTTTGCAACGGATAAATCACCGTGGCTTGGGCGGCATGATCGGCGGCGGGATCAGCGCGGCGGGCGATGCTCACGGCGCGGTCCTGCGCATTGTAGTCGGGAACATATTTCTGATGCTCCCGCCGATGGTGCGCCGCTTTCGCCTCGTCGCCGAGTTGGGCGTGGATCAAAGCGAGAGTGTAATGCGCCGTCAGGTTCTCCGAATCCAGCGCCAACGTTTTCTGAAATGTCTCGACGGCGAGGTTCAGGAATTCTTTTTGCCGCGACGGATTGCCGCGCTCCATTTTGGCGCGCTCGTAATACGCCTGGCCGAGTTCGTTGATGACTTCGTAGTCCTTGCTGAAATCGAAGCCGCGTTTGTCGAGTT
>CAZNOE010000524.1:0-4669 GCA_964574525.1 uncultured Bifidobacteriaceae bacterium | reverse complement strand
ACCTCTTCAACCGTCGCTTTGACCACCGCAAGATGTTCGACAGGCGAGAGTGAGTAAAGCTCTCCCGTGCCTGCCGACGCAACGACGGCACAGATGGGGTACTGCAAGAGCGCCCGCAAATTGCGGCGCAGGCCGTCGAGGTCGAGCGATAGGTCGGTTTTGAACGGCGTGACGGGAAAGGAAATGACGCCCTGAAGTTTTTTGCGAAGTTCGGTGGGTTGCATGTCGGGTTGTGAATAGCCGATGCAAGCAACCTTATCAAGCAGACTGGACCCGCTTTTGTATGGCTTCGCGGGCGGCTGGCGCGGCGTTGGTTGATTTGCCCGCAACCGCCGCTATTCCGCCTTCCCGACCAACTGTGGCTGCTTCGTAGGCCCAAAAGCCACGTTGGTTTCGGAGTCCAAAGTCACCTGGTTGCCGTCGAACTTCAGCGTGAGCGTGGTGTGATAGGGCGTTTCGTAGGCGCAAAGTTTGATCACGCAGGCATCGTCGGTTGACCACGCGAAAGTGCCGGCGGTCGGTTCGTCGGGAAATTGCGCAAGCCGGCCGCCCAGAAGCGGCGCGCGCCCCTTCTTCCATTCCTGATGACCGCAGGGGACCGTGATGTCCTTGCCGTCCATTCGAGTCGTGAGCGTCAGGGTCTTGCCGGAATCGGGTGACGCGAGCATCAAGCTTTCGATCTTTTGATCGTTGGCGGAAAACACATATTTGCGGTTCAGAATTTTGCCGGCCAGCGGAGACGTCGCCGAGCCTTGGGCGGTGCGGAGTTCGAGGCGCGCCAGCTTGTCCGTGAGTTGCTGGCCGGCGGCGGAGTTGGCCGGCAAGGCTTGCGGTTGCATCGCGGGCAGCAGCTTGGCCCAAATCACGTTCAGCACCGCCTGCATGTCCTTGACGCCGCTGGTGATTGCCACCACTGCATCCTGGTCCGGCATGACCACGCAAAACTGGCCGAACGCGCCGTCGCCGCGGTAGGCATTATGCCGGCAGCGCCAGAATTGGAAACCGTAACCCTGATTCCAATCGCTCTTGGGATTGCTGCCGTTGGACGTCTGCTTCGCCGTGGCCATCGCCACCCATTCCGCCGGGAGCAAGGCTTTGCCATTCCAACTGCCGCGTTGCAGGTAAAGCTGGCCGAACCGGGCGATGTCCTCCGTGCGCACGCGCAGGCCGTAACCGCCCAGCGAGATGCCCTGAAAGTTCGTGTCCCAAACCGGATGCTCGATGCCGAGCGGTTCGAACAGGCGCGGCCGGAGAAATTCGAGCACGGTCTGGCCGGAAACCTTCTGGACGATCGCCGACTGCATGAACGTGGCCGCGGTGTTGTATTTGAAGTGAGTGCCCGGCAGATGCGGCACCTCCTTGGCGAGAAATGACTTTGGCGAAATGACATCCGGCGATGCGGACGGTTCGTCCTGATGCCCGGTGGACATCATCAACAGGTCGCGCACCCGCATTGCCTTCAGATTGCTGCTCGCATTCGTCGGCGCGTCGTCGGGAAAGAATTTCAGAACCTCATCGTCAATGCTCAACCTGCCTTCCGCGACCGCGAAGCCGACGGCGGTGGAGGTAAAACTCTTGCTCAACGAATAAAGCACGTGATTGTATTCCGCGTCGTAGGGCGCCCACCAGCCTTCGGCGATCACCTGGCGGTGGCGCACGACCATCACGCTGTGCATCCCTTCGATCTGCTCGTTGAGCGTGTCCACGAACTCCAGCATGGCGGTGGAGGCGACGCCCTGCGCTTCAGGGGCGCTGCGAGGCAATGCGCTGGCGGCGCGATCCGCGCTCACTGTTCCGGCGAGGACAAGGATGAGACAGATTCGAACCAGGTTTTTCATAATTATGTCGGAGCGTTGTTACTTGGGTGCAAGCCGGCTGTCACGAATAAACATGCCCTTCCAATGGCTCCGGAACGACGTGTGGAAATCCACAGCGGCCTTCTTCCCGGTAGAAGCGGCTGCGGAAAGTGACAGCCCGCATCTTCCGGGGCAGAGGTGGCCTGCCAAAATGGCGATGTGTGCCGACTGAAGCGGAAATCAGAAATTACTGCTTTTCATCCGCCGCACCGGACAAGAACTCGATCTCGCCCGTGTTGGCCGTGCGACAGCACCTTGGGCGCAAACCTTTGCAGACCGATCTTTGGAAAAGCCACCGTAGCCACAATGCCGTCTAGCTTCATCGGGCGACGCGCCGCAATGGACAACGCCGCAATCAACCCACCACGAAAAGCCAAGGGGAAACCTGCGCTTGACACCAGAAACTGCCAAGCGCAGACTGTCCGGTGCCTGTGATGAGGGCGCGTTAAATTTGAGCCTTTTTTCTTCTATGGCTGGTACGCCGCGCAAAGAGAGTTATGAAAATCCTGAAATCGTCCCGGAAGGCCGCACTCAGAGTTAAAACGATTCTCTGTGGTTTTCTAGTTCTCATTTCGGGAACCCGGTTTCTGGCTGCTCCTCTGGACAATTGGTTCAATCTCCTCCATCAATCGCTGCGAAGTGTTGGATCAGGTGCCGACCGGTTTGTCGCCGTGGGTCCGCGAGGGACGATAGCTTCCTCGACTGATGGAGTTTATTGGACAAGCGAGATTTCAGGCACAACCCAAAACCTTGCGAGTGTAACTTATGGAAATGGCACTTGGATTGCCGTCGGTGCGAACGGGACGATCCTTGTTTCTTCGAACGCCGCCAATTGGACAGCCAATACGTTCGGCAATACCAATCAACTCAATGGGGTTAGCTACAGCGCCGGACACTGGGTGGTCGTGGGCTTCGCGTTGGGAAACGCCATCGTGTTGAACTCCTCCGACGGAATCAATTGGACCCAAATCTCCAGCGACAGCCAAGGAGAGTTTTATAATTCCACGTTGCGAGCTGTGGACAATGGCAATGGGCAATGGGTCGCCGTCGGCGATTACGGCAGGGTTTTTACGTCTTCCGACGCCTTCGATTGGACTAGGGCGTACATTTCACCCAATCCGAGTTTTTCAGCCATTCATTATGACAACGGCCAATGGATTGCAGTTGGCGGTGAGGGGGCAATCATGGTGTCCACTAACGGCACAAACTGGAACAGTCAGAATTCCACCACAGCAGAGAATCTCACAGCGATCACGCGTGCCGGTGGGCGGTGGGCGGCAGTCGGCAACCATGGAACATTAGTGTCGTCTTTCGATGGAATGACTTGGGTTAAAGGCAATCCTGGTACTTCCGAACCTCTTAACGGTGTTGCACACAACGGAGTGGTATGGTTGGCGGTGAGCGCAACGGGTCGAGCTTTGAGTTCGTTAAACGCGGTGGACTGGGTTTCGCGAATACCTGGAAGCGGAACATTCGGGATACCTTCTCCAGAAAACAGATTCTTGGGTCTCAACTACGCCAATGGCCAGTGGATTGCGGTTGGCGAGGATGGCCTGGTCTTGGGCTCGCCCGATGGTTTCAACTGGACACAACGCACACCCGGGACCTCCCTTCCGCTGCTCGGTGACGTCGGCTTTGGGGGCGGGCAGTGGGTTGCCGTAGGATCGTATGGTCTCGTTTGGACTTCACCGGACGCGGTGATTTGGACGCAACACGGTTCGGGACTTGGCCCGAATTTGTTTGGACTCGATTATGGAAAAGCACTATGGGTTTCCGTGGGTGCGGATGCTTTGGGTTATGGAATGATCCAGACTTCGACGAACGGTGTTGATTGGATGGTTCGCGTCTCCGGGCTCTCTGGGGGTCTATCGCGCGTGGCCTACAACAACGGCCTTTGGGTGGCATTCGGTTATCATGTCTTAACGTCCACAAATGGCATCAATTGGATTCCGAGGGATCCAGGGACCGCTAACTACCTTTATGACGGTAACTACGGTGGCGGCCAATGGGTCGCGGTCGGGGATTTTGGGGGCGTTTTCACTTCTTCCAACGCTATTGACTGGGTTATGCGTCGTGAATTAATCTCGTTTCCCGCTCTCGAAGGCGTGACCTACGCCGATGGACAATGGGTCGCGGTAGGCCAGAGTGGAGCTATTGTTACATCGAGTAACGGGATAGAATGGACGAATCGAAACTCCGGAACAACAGCAGATCTCTACCGAGTCCGCTATAACCATGGCAAATGTATTGCTGTCGGACGCTACGGAGCATTTCTAGAGACAATTGTCGCTTCCAGCCTGTGGATCAATCGTGGAACCGATCAAGTCTCAGTTGAAATTTCTGTCGCAGCGTCTGTCGGTCAAACCAACATGCTCCAGACCTCGACAAACCTGCCAACGTGGGTGCCGCTCAAGACGTTCATCCCGACAAGCCGTGTTACCCGGTTTGTCGAGCCTGTCTCGCCGAACTCTACGCAACGATTCTATCGCGTGGCGTCTCCCTGATACAACGTAACGAATCAGTTCTTAGATTCATAGATTGCGCGGAGCCTACCTCTCGCCACGAGAAGCTTGTGCATGAACGGGTCAGTCCCGAGCATTTACACCTTTCAATTCAGAAGCACTCCCCGATAAGGCGAACGCGCGTTTGGTGCAAAGCCGCCAAACCACGTTTGACCCGCGCCCCGCATTTCCCTTCCCGCTAGATTCGCCGCCTGAAGCGCCTCGCGTGCGTTCTCCGGTTCGCCGTCTCACCTGAATGGCTGGGATTGGATTTGCCGGACGGCCATCCGCATAACCAGAGACGCATAACGG
>CAZNOE010000523.1:1227-4708 GCA_964574525.1 uncultured Bifidobacteriaceae bacterium | reverse complement strand
GCCGTCCGAAATCGCCGCGGTCGCGAGGCAAATGCCGCCGAGTTTGTTCGTCGCCAGCACGTTGAATTTCTCCGTCGCCGGGATCACGAAGACATCGCCCTGCTCGCCGGTAAAATAGAGTTTACCGCTTGCGGCGACAGGAGAAGCCGTAAAGCCCTGTCCGCCGCCCCCGATGCGTTCTTCGTAATTAATCGTCCCGGATCGCACGTCAAAGCACGTCACAATACCGTCATTCGAGCAGCCCCAAAGCAAATCCCCTACGACGATGGGTGTCTGGAGATAATTCCCCTTGCGCGGGTGACACCAGACGACAGCCTGGTTGGTCACGCTGATGTCTGGAGGCGTGATGTCGCCCACGGCGTTCAGTCTTACCGAGCGCATAGGGCGATACTTTCCGTGGCCGCTGGTGAGGATGACGCGGTCGCCATCCAGAATGGGCGAGGCCACCGGCACGTCGCCGCCTTCGCGCAACCACCAGAGCGCTTTGCCCGTGCTGAAATCGTAACCGCCTATCTCCTTCCAACCGTTCACCACGATTTGCGTGCGGCCCGCCGTTGTGGCGACGATGGGCGTGCACCACGAACTGAGTTCCTTGCGCGGTTTGCGCCAAAGCTCGCGGCCGTCGCTGGCGTCGAACACGGCAAGGAAGTGCTCGCTGATCGTATCTACCTGCACGATGACCTTGCCTTTATGCAGAATCGGTGAGCTGGCGAAGCCCCATTGCAGACTTGGCATATCGAAAGGAGCGGCGTGAAGTTTGCCGAGATCCTTGTGCCAAAGAGGCTGCCCATTCATATCGAAGCAGAACAATCCCTCCGATCCAAACATGGTGACGATGCGTTTGCCGTCAGTGGCGGGAGTTGAATTGCAGTGCGTGGCCTTCGTGTGGCGCTCCAGCCGAGGCACGGCTTGGTGACCGAGCTTGTCCCAAAGAATCTTGCCGCTGGCCTTGTCGAGACAAAGCAATCGCCATTGGTGTGACTCCTTCTCGGCGTAGGAATCGCCGGCGCCGTAGAGGCCGATTTTCAATTCCGGCTTCGCGCCGGGTTTCACTGCGGTCGCGAGAAAAATATGGTCTCCCCACACAATCGGGCTGGCGTGCGCAAGTCCGGGAATCGGCGTTTGCCAGCGAACATTCTCTCCAGTTTCGACATTCCACGTCGTCGGCAACTCAGACGAGTTGTCCACGCCGCTCGCTTGCGGCCCGCGGAACTGCGGCCAATTGGCGGCGATGGCAATGCTCGGACCAACACTCGCCAGCAGGAAGACGAGACTAATCAGGGATGACAGACGAAATCGCGCGGGGCTCATGCGCGCAGACTAGACTGCCAAAGTTCCGCAGTCAATTTCTGCACAGACTGACCTGACAAACCCCTCACTGGTCCTTCGGACACCCTCTCCCCATCGGATGGGGAGAGGGACGGGGTGAGGGGTGGCCTTCGGAAGTTTCGTTCGGATTCGATCCCGCAAACTACAACCGGTTCATCACGGCGGCGTAACTTCCGGCGGCAATTCGAACCCCATCGTGTGGCCGTCCATGTAAACCACGTTCTTGCCGGGCCGCGGTGGGCGCGGGTGGAAATCCTCATAGTCCAGCAGCAAGGGTGTGGTCGCGGGCGGGAAACGCAGTTCCTTCTTCTCATCGGTCTGCTCGGCCGGCTGTCCGTTAATCACCACGACCCTGACAATGCGAACGTGGGAGGTGCGCGTCTCGTCCATCCGTTTTCCGTTCAGGTCCGTGTTCCATTCGTAACTGGAGCCTTGCCTCTCGAAAAGGCCGAGGTTGTCTTGCGGACAATGGAAGACGTTGCCGCCAGTGTTTGTGGCTCCGCTTTGACCGATCGCCGCGCCGAGCACATCGCGGATGCGCGGCAAGGGCGACTGTGGATCAATCGGCATGCTCGGCAGGAGTTCGGCGGCGGGCATCCGATTGCCGTTCTCATCCGCGTAGAGTCTTGTGGCAATGCCGAGCTGCCGCAATTGACTCAGACAGACGGAATTCTTCGCCTTGCCCTTGGCGCGGCTGAGCGCGGGCGCCAGCATGGCGGCTAACACGCCGATGATGGCGATGACGACCAACAGTTCGATCAATGTGAAACCGTCACGCGTTCGTCGGGTCAGGGATTTTTCAGAAAGTCTTGGGTCTGTTTTCATGATGTAAATATTTCTTGGCTGGTTGGTTTTAGCTCGGACAATTCACGCGCTTTCCACGCTGGTCGAGTGGTTCTCATTAACACCCTGCTTTAGCTGGGTGTGGGGCGAGATGCGGAAGTCCGCAACCGTTTCAACGGTTTCGTCAGCGTGTGGGAAACCGTTGAAACGGTTGGAGCCGCCGCCGCCCAATAACACCCCGCTAAAGCAGCTAAAGCAGGGTGTTAATGAGAGAGCCCCTTCCCGCCGCGACCATGTGTGTGAAGTTTTCAGGTTAAGGGAGGTTAGGGATTGGTCTTCGCAGCCTTCTTCTCTCGCGCGCGTTGCACCCTTTGCTCCGGCGTCAGGCGCGTGTAATTCTCCGCTTCGGCCCGCCGCACCGCGCCCTCGATGTCAGGCGGCGGGGGGAGTTCGCCGGGAGCGGCGTTGGTGCCACCGCCGGATTCCCGGTGAATCTGACGCATCATTTTTCCTGCGAACGGAAAACCGCCCGGTGACTTGCGCAGCACGTAGAGCGTCGTCAGGTTGCCTTTGACCTTCTCCGAAATTTCGCGCGCGACTGCCTCGCTGGCGTCTTGGTACGTCTGCTCGCCGAGTTTCGGCTGAAGGCGTTGTTCCAATACGACGCGCTCCGGACACCAGATTTCTTCCGTCACTTCGCCGTTGGCATCGCGTGAACGCGAGACCATGCGAATCCTAGGTGAACTCTTCTTAACGGCCAATTTGTCGCCGCTCCCCGAAGCCCGCACGTCCACGTCCATGGTTTGTTGCTGCATGGCTGAGCCAGCCTTTACGATGACATCTTCATCCGCGCCGGCCTCCTTGAGCTTTTTGCGCAACGCGGCCTGCACGTCTCCGTTTTTGATGTCGCCGGAGTTGAGACGAACCGTTACCGGCTTGCCTCTCGTCACCACAGCGCCGCCGCCCCCAACTTCCACCGACGAGGAATCCGCGCCGCCTGCCGCCGCTTGCAAATCTCGTCCTCCGACGAAATCCTGTGATGCGATGTTGGTCCAACCAACCTCCTCGATCTTCGTCCGCTCGCGCAACGCCGCCTCCAGTTGATTCAGCGCGCGTTCCGATCCGTGAACCGCATGCCACTTGCTCCAGTTCGCGCCGACTTGCTGACCCAACTTATCCAATACCTCGGCCAGCGGCAGATTCTTCACCGCGAGAGTCACCTTTGCGTCGAGGCCCTTGCCGGCGAGAATCGTTTCGCGGGTTTGTCGCTCCAGTTGTTTGATCACCGTCGCGAGCGGCGCGTTGTAAACGTCAATCGTGACGAGGTTGTGGCGCGCGCGATAAACCGCCCGTCCGACCCAGGCCGCGC
>CAZNOE010000523.1:0-1127 GCA_964574525.1 uncultured Bifidobacteriaceae bacterium | reverse complement strand
CGGTTGCAGTTCCTTGATGCGGCTCAGGTTCAGGATCACCGACCGGTTGATGCGCATGAAGCCGGAACTGCCGAGCCGCGCTTCCATGGCCGTCATCGTCTCGCGCACGATGTGCTTTTCCTTGCCGGCGTGCAGCACCACGTAATTGCCGCACGCTTCGATGTGGTCAATCTCCTCGGGTTTGAGAAACAGGATGCGGTCGGGAGATTTTACCAGCACGCGCGCCCCGCCGCCGGCGCCTTCGCGCCATTGGGAGAGCAGCGTCGAAAGCTGCGGATCACTCTGGCCGCCCTTCGCGGCGCGCAACTGTGTCCGCGCGCGCTCCAAGGCTTTGCGAAAGCGCGGTTGCTTGAACGGCTTCAGCAGATAATCCACCGCGCTCACCTCGAAGGCGCGAATGGCATGATCGTCGTGCGCCGTCGTGAAGACCACCACCGGCATCGCTCCCGCGTCAATCGCTTCGAGCACCTCGAAGCCATTCAACCGTGGCATCTGCACATCGAGAAACAGAACATCGGGGCGAAGCTGTTCGATGCGGTTCACGGCCTCGGCGCCATCGGCACATTCTGCAACGATTTCCACGTCCGGCTCCTCGGCCAGAAATGTGCGCACGCGCTCGCGAGCCAGTGGTTCGTCATCCACGATCACGACGCGCAGACTCATGAGACGATTCCCTCCTTGCGCGCCGCGGCATCAGCTTCCGTCCGCGCTGGAAGCTTGATGCTTACGACGACACCGCCTTGCGGGCGTTCCGCGATGTTGAACTCGTGCGCTGCGCCGTGCAGGGTGGCTAACCGTTCTCGGACGTTCGCCAAACCAACACCTGCGCCAACCCGATTCGGGTCGCCCGACGGAAGGCCAACGCCATTATCTTCCACTGTGAGATTCAACCATTCCCCCACACGGGCGGCGGCGATGCGAAGTTTGCCAGGCTGGCCGGAAGGCTCAAGCCCGTGGCGGATTGCATTCTCCACGAGAGGTTGCAGCAGAAACGCCGGCACCAGGCAGTCCATTGCCGACGCTTCAATCTCTTCAGTCACTTGCAGCCGGTCGCCGAAACGCATTCGCTGGATCGCGAGGTAGCGGCCGAGGAAATCCATTTCCTCGCGCAGCGGGATTTCCTGCCG
>CAZNOE010000522.1:0-4709 GCA_964574525.1 uncultured Bifidobacteriaceae bacterium | reverse complement strand
TGGAGACCGTCATGTCGAAACAGGTCATTTTCCAATTGAGCGTTTTGGCAGTTCTCGTGGCCTACTTGTGTGTGAGCGTATGGCTGCGCCATCGCGAGGCTTGGCGGCAGCGTCGTGCTGGCCTGGAGAGAGAGCGGGAATTCAGGAGGCAGTGGCCGCCGACCGCTTTGGACAGTTCATCCATCTCGCGTCAGATTCAACGGTTGCGCCAGGATTACGTTGCGACTGTCCAGTCTCGGCCTCGCCACGCAGATTATCGCAGCCGACTGATTGGTGCGGTCAGGGATTCGATCTTGCGGACGGCGTATTTCCGGAATGCAAAAGAGCGGACATTTGATTCTGGTGAACATGAACCACAGAACCACGGCCTCTGTTGACGCGTTCACACCAACAAACCAACATTGAGAGAAGGCAGAACTCCTAATGAAAAAAACAGCATTGATAGTTGGCGCAGTCGTAGCCCTCGGCTTCACGTTCGCTCTGGTTGCCCAGCAGCAGCCAGCAAAAGGCGGCAGCAGTCACCTTGGCACCTGGCAACTGGTTTCGACCAAATACGGAGACGCAAAGGATTTCTCCGATTATCCGAAGGAGCGGCGTCGCATTAAGATGATCACCGCGACTCATTGCACCTGGGTGGATTACGACACGACGACAAAGAAGATCGGGAGCTCGGCGGGTGGCCCTTACACTTTGCAGGATGGTGCTTACACTGAGACGATTGAGTTTGTGGGCGATGGTATGGAGACGTACCTCGGTAAGAAGCAGGCCTTTACGCTCAAGATCGATGGAGACAGGCTCTCTCAGTCTGGACAACTTTCCGATGGACTGAAGATTGAGGAAGTCTGGGAGCGGGTAAAGTAAGAACGCATTTTTCAGGTTAGGCAGGAATCGTGCTCCATCTTGTAAAGGGCACCCGAACCGTAATGTTGCTCAGTCTGAGCGGACTCCTTATCGTCGCGGCCTGCGTAGCCTACTACCGATGCACGCACAAAAACAAGAAACAGCATTGCGACGACCGCTCGTTTGTCCGCGAAGAACAATTCGCGTCGGAAGTAAAGCGAAACGCACAATTGGTTACCATACCAGACGAATGGAAGGAAAGGTTTCTCGCCCGGATCGAGACTTGGGAAGCAGAGATTTTAAACCGCTGCCGCATACACGCCCGCGTCGCGTTCGGGATAACTTTCGTAAACGTGCTCGAAAAGGGCGGAACACTTTTGCGCGTAAAGCGGTCGGTCGTAGGCTTCGGGCAACGTGTCGAGCACGTCCTCGATGGCGAGCTTGATTTGAGAGCGAGCGGTGGACTTTTGCCGCCAGTTCAGAACGAGCAACTGCTTGAGCCGATTCAGAAGTTCGCGGGCGACTTTCTTAACCTCGGTGCGCTCGTCGGCGCTCAACTCTGGCGCGGGGCGCGTGAGGATGTCGAAGATGACCAGTTCCTCCTCGGTCATATTTTCGCGAACATGACGTTGCTGCTCCTCGGTGAGGTTGCGGCTCAGTTTCAGCAGTTCCTCAAACAGTTCTTCGATGTTCCGGCTGCCGGCGTTGTAACTCTCGATCAATTCTTCAAACTTCTCGGCGAACTCGGCGTGGGTATTGTTTGGGCGATTCAATCCCTGCCGTAAATGATGTTGGACTCGTTCGTGAAAGGCTGTTATCGCTTGAGGGCAAAGCCCATGAAACTTTCTGCGAAGATCACACCACCGCGTCCTATGACGCGGCGCGAATTTGTCGGCCGAACCTTGGCGACGACTGCCGTCATCGCCGGTGCGCCCGCGTTCCTGCGCGCCCAGAATCTGAACAACAAGCTGAACATCGCGTTCATCGCCTGCGGCGGCCGCGCCAATGCGAGCCTGGCGGAACTCACCAACGTTTCGGGCCGAGCAGCGCCCAAGGGCAGGAAGGCGGTTTCGGATACGGGCGGTCCACAGGGGCCGCATCCGGATGAGAATGTCACCGTGCTTTGCGACATCAACCAACTCGCGCTTGATTCCGCGGCGCAGCGTTACCCGAACGCGAGGCAATGTACGGACCTCCGGCGCGTCTTCGATCGGCCCAACGATTTCGATGCCGTCGTGGTGTCCACCGCCGAGCACACCCACGCGATTTCCACCTACCTGGCGCTGACGCATGGCAAGCACGTCTATTGCGAGAAGCCCCTCGCCTACAATATCTGGGAGACGCGCGTCATCCGCGAAACCGCCGCGAAGTATCCGAAGCTATCCACGCAGATGGGCAACCAGGGACACGCCTCGGCGGCGCGGCGCACGATCCGGGAAATCCTGGACACGGGCGTCATCGGTCCGGTGCGGGAAGTCCACGCCTGGGCTGACCGTGCCTGGGGGTTGCAGGATGCCGCGTCGGCGGAGAAATTCGACAAGCCGCACGGTTTCTACAACGGCATCCAGATCGTCAAGCGCTTCGAGGAGAAGATGCCCGTTCCGTCCACGCTGGACTGGGATCTGTGGCTCGGCCCCGCGCCCGAACGGCCGTTCCACGCGACGTATTTCCCCGGACCGCGGTGGTATCGGTGGTGGGATTTCGGCAACGGCACGATGAGCGACCTCGGCAGCCACGACAACGACGTGCCGTTCACCGTGCTCGATCTCTGGCGGCCGGACGGCAAGGGCGTGCGCGTGCTGGCTCCGCTCAGCGTCGAGGCCGTTTCGCCCAACGTGCCGGTGCCGCACCCGGAACTGGCGCCAGCGACCTTGCGGGCGACTTTTCAGTTTGCGGCCGTCGGGGCGCAGCCGGCCCTCAAGTTGGTGTGGCATCAGGGGGACAGCAAACCGCCGGGCTGGGTGGAGTCGTGGGGCAAGCGCTCGTGCGTGTTCATTGGCGAGAAAGGCATGCTGCTCGGCAACGGGAAACTCCTGCCCGAAGAGCGCTTCAAGGATTTCAAGCTGCCGCCGGAAACGCTGCCCCGTTCGCCCGGCCACTGGGTGGAGTGGGTCAACTACGCCAAGGGCAACGGTCCAGTGCCGGGTTCCAACTTCCAGTATTCCGGCTGGACGACCGAGACGAACCACCTCGGCAACGTGGCCTACCGCACGGGAAAAAAGATCGAATGGGATTACCAGGCGATGCGGGCCACCAACGCGCCGGCCGCCGACCCCTTCATCAAACGGCCCCAGTATCGCAAAAGCTGGGAAGGAATTCTCAGGGCGTGACAGCCGTCCGGCATTGGAGAGATCAACTTTTAACCATCAACTCTCAACTTCCTGTCAATCCCATGAATCGCCGTTGCTTCCTGAAAGTCACCGTGGGCGCCGCGGCCACGGCCGCTTTTCTCCCGCACTCCCAAGCCGCCGCACTCAAGCGCAACCTCCGCAAGGCCATCATGTATTCGACCATCGGCATGAAGGGCACCGTCCTCGAGAAATTCCGCGCCATGAAGGAAGCGGGATTCGAAGGCGTGGAGCCGATGGGTGGCATGAATCGCGACGAAGTGCTCGCCGCGTTCAAGGCCACCGGCCTGCAAGCCGCGAGCGTCTGCTGCCACACGCACTGGGAAAAGCCCCTCTCGGCCCCGGATGAAGCGACGCGCCAAATCGGCTTGGAAGGGCTCTTGCACAGTTTGCGCGATGCGCACGCTTACGGCGCCACGAGCGTGCTGCTCGTGCCGGGCGTCGCCCGCAACGGCGTCAGCTACCAGCAGTGTTTCGACCGCTCCATCGTCGAGATCAAGAAGGTGATTCCCGTCGCGAAGGAGACCGGTGTGAAGATCGCCATCGAGAATGTCGGCAACAATTTCATCATGTCACCCGAGCAGGCGGTCGAATACCTCGACGCCATCAACAGCGAGTGGGTGGGCTGGCATTTCGACATCGGCAACGCTGGCCGTGTTGGCCCGGCAGAACGATGGATTCAGGTGATCGGCAAACGCATCCTCCGCATTCACATCAAGGACTACAGTGCGAAACCCGCGGACCCGGCAGCCAAGGGGAACGCCCGTCCCAAACTGCTCGATGGCGACACCAACTGGCCTGCGGTGATGAAGGCACTGGACAACGCCGGCTACACCGGTTGGGCGATTTCCGAACAGCCCGGCAACCAAGCCGTGGACGTGGAAACAGCGCGCGACCTGGCACAGCGGATGGACCGGATTTTCGCGCTGTGATCCCGGCCCGCGGAGGCTTGTACTCAAACGTCAAAGGGAAGTTCAGCCTTTCCTTTCCGCGAATGCCAACGGTCCAACGGGTGAGGAAGGCCATTGAATCAAAGAGTGAAGGAAATGGCGCACACGCGCCACCATGTTGGCGATACGTGTGCGCTGGGTTACAGCCAGGAAGCCGCGTCTATTTGTTGAAGCCAGTGCCGCAAGAGCCCACGGAGACCTCGCCGGCGTCGGAAAGCACTGAGATTTCCAACTTGGAGAAATTCAGGGACAATTGCTCAAGGGGAAGCTGATCGGTTTGACTGTTGCCGCCCGCAGAAACGCCAGAAATGACAACGTCCGACAGTTTGACTTTCAGGAACTCTGAGGCTTGTCCTTCGTTGACGTTTTTCCGGACCGTGAGTGTAGCATTGGGCAAGGAAGTGCCGCCACATGATTGAAGCATGAGCAGCGGCGAAGCTTTGTCCACTCGCTTGATGATGGTGATCGTGTCTATTTGAGCTTTGGCGTTGCGAGAAGGAGCGCCATTGGCGACGCCTGGTTGAGTAGCGGCCCAACTGAAGGACAGCACCTCAATTTCACCCTTGTGTTT
>CAZNOE010000521.1:0-4724 GCA_964574525.1 uncultured Bifidobacteriaceae bacterium | reverse complement strand
GCATCACCCGGCACGGAAAAGAAATTGGTGGCCACGGGGCCGGTGTCCAGGGGCGGCGCAGCCTGGCGAACGAAAATTGGCAGGCTAGGAAACGGGACCGGTGAGTTCTGGTTGGGTGCCAACCTGATTGTGAAGGCTACCGCGTTGTTTGGAACTGAAATCAGATTGGTAAACGCCCGATTCGTCAGAATCGTGACGGCGAGCACGTCAACGATATGGCTGGTGGGGTTGTAATACGCCCGCTCATCCCATTCCAACGATCGCGTCGAAATCACGAATGTCCCCGGAGCCATCAGGTCGGGTTTGTAGCGCCCGAACTCCCCCTCGACTCCGATACCCACGTTGCCCCGGCTCGAAAACGCCGCCACTTCGTTAGGCGAACTCGTCATCGCTTTCCAAGGCTGGTTGGTCATGCACACGATCACGTTGGTGCCATTGATATTGGTCGCAGTGCAATTGATTACGACTTGGTTCGTGATGTCGCGCGGTTGTTCGATCGCTCCCACCGTGATCACGTTCTTGGCCGTGGCCGGCGAGAGGATGGACTCCGGATTGCCGCTCTGCCCCGAATCGTCGCCTCCGCCCGCGTTGCCCGCGCCGAACACGAACAACAACGGCTGCGAACCCGTCACTCGCGGCAGGGCGTCCCGCGTCGCCGCATCGAAACTCGCCGCCCCGATGCTGTAGGTTGTGTCACCGCCGTAATTCCAACTGTTGTTCGAGATGAACGCGTTCGTTTGCGCCGCCCGCTCCTGCAAATACGAGTCGGGTCGCAGCGGTTCGCCGATGGAAAAAATCCGTGCTCCGGGCGCCTTGCCGCGGAATTGGCCGTTCGTTCCCGGATTGATCGAGCCGCGGGCATTCGTCACCGTCGTTGACTGCGTGCCGTTGCCCGCAATGATTCCGGCGACGTGCGTGCCGTGTCCGTTCGAATCCACGCCGCTGGTTGGAACATCATACAACACCCGCCCCACCAGGTCCGGATGGTTGGTGGAGACACCGGTATCGTTCAGGTTTACGATCACGTTGCTGCCCGCGAGGCTGAGATAATTGGACGACGTCTGTGTGTCCGTCGCGACGCCGATGCGGACCCGGCTCAGATCGTTTGCCGGCACGCGCGCGCGGGACATCTCCACGATTTCCACCCCGGGCAAGCGCGCCAGATCGAACCAGCCCACCCCTGACCCCTCCCAGGAGGGGAAACGCACCGTCAGCACCGGGCCGAATGGCGAGCGCGATTCCGCCAGAACCTCCACGCCTCGTTGCGCGAACTCCGCACGCGTCGCCTCAAGCGCATCTTCGAACACGACCACGTTCAATGCCGTTCCTTCCGGCAACGGCTGCGCCTCCATCGCCAATCTCAGCAAATCGGTTTTTAACTTGTAAACCGGTTCGAACGGCAGCACGGCCTGCGTCTGCCCGTCCGCCTTCAATTGATTGGCGCCCGCTTCGGAAACGCGCACAAGGCAGGCGTTGTTGGGGATGTAGGAAACCCATTTCGCGCCCGCCCGTTCCAACGCCGCCCGGAATTTGTCATCCACTGCCCCGCGCGCCTGCACGATGTAGCTGCCGGGATCGCCCGCAGCCCGCAAGTGCTCCGGAATCGAAAAACCCAGCGGCCGGCTGGTATCAATCGTCGCGTTTTCCAGCAGGATCGCCCGGTCGTCCCGCAACAATTGCCCGGTTGATCTGCTCGTATTCTTGAACCGATAGGCCAGCCAGTTGGTCGCCCTTGCCGCCGGTTGCGGCTGGCTCAGCAACATCAGCGGCGCTGTCGAGGCCGAAATCCGGGATGAATCGGCGAGACGGCGAACCGCCGAACCGGCGATAGCCGCCGTTTCTCCGTTTCTCCGTTTCTCCGTTTCCCCGTGGCCGGCCTGCTTCCGCGCCTCCCATTGATTGCCCAGCCGCCAACAGTAAAGCGCACCCACGAAACACAGGAGGCTGATCCCAAACCACATTAAGGGTCGGCGCATAAATAATTCCCGTCAATAAATCACACCGCCATTTGAAAGGCGAGGCTGGAAGATGGAGGATGGAGGATAGCCACACGCGTCCCCGCCATTTTCCATCCTCTATCCTCCATCCTCATCTGATTCACCTCAGTCCGGCGGCAACAGGTTGAACTTCTCAATCACCACGCGCGGCGATGTCGGGGTCGTTCCCGTCGGCGCGCCCTCGAAGCGAATCACGGCGCGCGTCGCCACTTCCGCCGTGACCTGGTAATTGGTGCACATCTGGTTGAATCCGCTGAGGCCGTTCAACACCGTTCCGCCGACAAAGATGGAGCCAGGAGCGGGCCGGAGCGTCTGGCCGTAGGCATACACCACGAAACGCGGCTCGCCGACCTGCAACAGCGACATCACCTGCTGCGGCACCCACTCGTAAAGGGCGTCGTTGATGCCTTTTTGCAACTGCGTGGCGGTGCTCCGGTTGAGGAACGGCGAATTGGTGCTTAACTCGGGCACAGACAAAATGTCGCCCAGATGCCGAAAAGTCTGGCCCGCATGAACGTAATTGGTCCCGATCATCCGGCTGCGTTCACGGTTGATGCCGTCAACGATCTTCCAAAGAGCCGCGTTCGTCCCGTCCGTGCCGACCGGGTCAATGATCCATGGATTATACCGCCTCACCGGGTTTAACCCGCCGAGTTCCGTATCGGTCGAGGCATTCGTCAGCGCGACAACGCCACTGAACAAGGCCGACCACGAGGCCAACCCGGATTGATTTACCGACAGCCGGCCGCGTGACGCGTTCTCGTTGAACGCGGTCGTGAACAGATCGAAGATCACCCGGTCGCTTTCCGGCACGGTGCGACTTGCGTCCCAGACGTAATTGTTCGCGTCGAAGAAACTGATGCTGGCATTGCCCGTCCAGTTGGTCCATACAGCGAAACCGCCTGTGGGCATGATCTCGGCTGACTTGAGATAAATGGTTTGCCACGGTGTCCCGCGATGCACGCGGCCGAGCCATCCAATCGTGGGGAACTTGTTGGTCGGAAACTGCCAGTCGTCTGATTGGCGCACTCCCGCGTCTTTGAGCACCGTGGAAAACTTGGTGGGATCAGTGTTGGGAAGCCGATCTTCTCCCCAAGGCTGATACCGCTCGTTGAGAAAGCCGATATTCTTGATTGGTTGAACTGCCCCCTGAAGACTTTCAGTAACGATGCTGCCGGCCGTCGCCAGATAGGCGAGGTCTCCCGGTGTGTAGTGGACGAGCGGATCATTGGCTTGCCACGACAGGTGCTGCGAACGCCGTTTCGTCGGGGTGAAAGGAACTTGTTGCACCAGACTCGTGTTGACGAGGAAGGGATATTTGAGCGGGCTTAGACCGTACAACGCGCGGAAGTAATCTATTTCGAAATCCTTGGTCGCGTGCGAGCCAAGGTCGTAGGGTTTCCAATCTGTCGTATTGGCTCCATTGATTCCGAGCGATATTGCAATCTGATTTAGGATTCCTTGCGGCAGATTACCTCCCAGGAGGTTCGTGCTCCATAATCCCTCGAACCCGATCGCGTTATCCGGATCCCGAATTTCTTCGCTCAACTGGCGAACGCCGTTAAGCCCTTCAAGTTGCACGTAATCAATCAGGCGACCGCTGTTGCGGTCCACGACGATGAACTGCACCCGGTTCGTAACCGCCAATCCCCATTGCGGCGCACGGAACGTCTGACTGGTGTCCCACGCGAGGGCCCAGTTCGTCGTGAAGCCGCCCAGGCTGGGCACAAACGCCGAATCCGGAATGAAGTTGATGTTGGTTTTCAATGGAACCACGAACGATGCGTTTGGAGTGTAGTTGTTGTACCCAGACCATACCGCATTGGTCGGATTGGGAATCGGATAATATCGCCCTATCGTCGGACTCAGCGTCCTGGTCAGACCGTAATCGTTGGTCAAGGTCATGCTCATGTAATTGGTCACGTAAATGTCCACCGGGCGGTTCGCTGGCCAATTAGCGCGATAGGAGTTCCACGCCTCGGCGCCAATGATGTTGGAGAGGCCAACCACATACATCATGTTCGTCGTCCATTGACTCTGGCGCGCTTTCAGGCTGGGCCGGCGGATCTCCAGTTTGCGTGTGGCTTGGAAGACTGTCTGCATGGCGAACTCATTGAAATTGGGCAGTCCCTTCTTGGCCCCAATCACCAGCGGCACACCGAATATGAGATCGTTCCGTCCAACACTCGCCGCGACGTTCGTGTCCACGAGGCTGCGCAACGGGAGGGATTGTATCTGGGCGAAGCTGTCAACTTCGACAAAGTCCGCAATGTAAACATCATTCCCCTGCCGTTTGAACCGTGGCCGGAACACCGTGGGCAGGTTGGTTGCGCCGAAATCATTAGCATGAGGGTGGTTCGTCATGCTGTCGTAAATGTTCGCCGCCAGTTGCAGCAGCCGGTGGACGCCGGGGGTATAGACGAACCGGTTGTTCACCCACACAGGAATGTTGGTCACGCTGAAGGAGTTGGTCAGACCGAAGCTTGCCCAAAAGAGATTGGAGCTGGCGTTCCACCATTCGCCGGTATACTGGCGCAACAATTTGTCCGCCGCGCTCGAGAAGAAGACCACGGACCCGGGCCGCCCGAGACCCCCCGCAGCCGGCGCGAGACCGATGCGCGAGTCATCCCAGGAGATGAAGTTGGTCGCGCGAAAAGGCGCGATGTTGATGTAGTTGAGATTGATTTTGTCCGGTGGTTCGGCGGCGGAATCGGTGCCCAATTGCGC
>CAZNOE010000520.1:0-4729 GCA_964574525.1 uncultured Bifidobacteriaceae bacterium | reverse complement strand
CTCGGGTTGCGGCTCCGCTGCGTTGGGTTCTTTGCGTGGGGATCATCGCACGGATACGGCTGAGAAGCTCGGCAAAAAAAGTTGAATCGCACTGTCGGGTCGGCGGCGCAAAGAGCGTACTTCTTGATGGAAGGACAAACGATAATGACATTATGAATACTGCCAGCCCGGCCGAAGAGGCCATCTACAACGCCGCCCGCCATTTCGCGGACCCGGAGAAACTATCCGCCTACCTCGACCTTGCCTGCGATGGCAATCCAGCCATGCGACAACGCATCGAAAGCCTGCTCCGCGCCACGCCGGAAGCGGAAGGCTTTTTCGGCCGGAGCGCCGTGAATGTGAGCAAACTGCCGGGTCTGGCCGACGCTAAGGCCACGGTGACGACGACGATCGCCGAAGGCCCCGGCACGGTGATTGGCCGTTACACGCTGCTTCAGATGATCGGCGAAGGCGGCTTCGGCGTCGTCTATATGGCCGAGCAAAAGGAGCCGGTCCGCCGCCGCGTGGCGCTGAAGATCATCAAGCTGGGCATGGACACCAAGCAGGTCGTCGCGCGCTTCGAGGCCGAGCGCCAGGCCCTGGCCATGATGGATCATCCCAACATCGCCCGCGTGCTCGACGGCGGAGCGACGGAACGTCCTACCCATGACCCGGACCGCGACCGGTCCCCGGTCGCAGCAGCCACGATGACAAAGGGCCCGTGTGAATCTGTGGCGACACCACCTTCTCTCGAACACGCTGCGACCGGGGACCGGTCGCGGTCCGTTCTCTCCGCTGGCCGCCCGTACTTCGTCATGGAACTGGTCAAGGGGCAGACCGTCACGAAATTCTGCGACGACCACAAACTCTCGACCCGCCAGCGGCTCGAACTCTTCATTCCCATCTGTCAGGCGATCCAGCACGCGCACCAGAAAGGCATCATCCATCGCGACATCAAGCCCTCGAACATTCTCATCGCGACCATTGATGGCCGGCCCGTGCCCAAGGTGATTGATTTCGGCATCGCCAAGGCCACGCAACACGATCTCACCGACAAGATCATCTTCACGCAATTCCATCAGTTCATGGGCACGCCGGCTTACATGAGTCCCGAGCAAGCGGCGCTGGACAGCACCGACATTGATACGCGCAGCGACATCTATTCGCTCGGCGTGCTGCTTTACGAACTGCTCACGGGTAAAACTCCGGTGGAAGCGAAAGAACTGACTCGCGGCGGGTATGATGAAATCCGGCGTCGGATCCGGGAGATCGAGCCGCCGCGGCCCTCCGACCGGCTGACCACCTTGACCAACGAGGAACTGACCACCGTGGCGCGGAGTCGGGCGATCGAGCCGGCGAAGTTGAGCAGGCTGATTCGTGGTGAACTGGACTGGGTCGTATTGAAGGCGATGGATAAGGACCGCTCGCGACGCTACGAGACGGCCAACGGCCTTGCGTTGGACATTCGGCGTTACCTCGATAACGAGCCAGTGATGGCGGTGAAGCCAAGTCCGATCTATTATTTCCAAAAGTTCGCCCGTCGGCACAAAGCGGCGCTGGCGACCGCTGCCTGCTTCGTGCTGCTGCTGACCGTGAGCGCCTGCGTCTCCGCCGCCCAGGCCATCAAGAACAAATCCCTCTTCACCGCCGCCGAGGAGGCCCGGCTGAAAGAGATGAGCGCGAAGCAACGGGAAACCGAACTTCGCCGCATCGCCGAAACCGAACGCGCTCGAGCAGAAGAGGAACGTGATCGCAGTAAGCGCATCCTCTATGGCGCTGGCATGAATTTGGCGGATCGAGCCTGGAGCGAAGCGAACGTGCACCGGGCGGTGGAAATCCTCGACCTTTACCGCCCTCAAGCAGGCGGGACGGATTTGCGGGGCTTTGAGTGGTTCTACCTAGATCGCCTCTGTCATCGGGCTTTGCTCACGTTGAACACTCACACCAACGGGTTCCTGCGGGTGACCATGAGCGCAGACGGGAAGCGGCTGGCTTCGGCAGGCCAGGATGGGACAGCGAGGGTGTGGGACGCCACCACGGGTCAGGAGACGCTCACGTTGGGTGGAAACACCAATCCAATCTTTGGGATCGCGTTCAGCCCGGATGGAAACCGGCTGGCTGCGTCATTCGGGAACTCTCCCCAAAATCGCAACAAGCCGGGCCAGGTAAAGGTGTGGGATACTGCGACTGGCCGCGAGACGCTCACGTTGAAAGGGCATACCAACGGGGTCAATGGCGTGGCGTTCAGCCCCGATGGGAAACGGCTGGCCTCGGCAAGCCGAGATCAAACGGTGAAGGTGTGGGATACGACGAGCGGTCAGGACGTCCTCACGTTGAGAGGCCATACCCTTGACGTCCTGAGCGTGGCGTTTAGCCTGGATGGGAAACGGCTGGCATCTTCAAGCTATGATGGGACTGTGAAGCTTTGGGATGCCAGGACCGGCCTGGAGATACTCACCTTTCGAGGCCACACCAACTCGGTCTCCAGCGTGATGTTTAGCCCGGACGGAAAACGGCTGGCGTCGTCAGGTCATGATCAGTCGATAAAGGTGTGGGATGCCACGACCGGTCAGGAATTACTCACATTGAACGGACACAGCGCTACTGTCTTCAGCGTTGCGTTTAGTCCAGACGGTAAGCGGCTGGCTTCGGGAAGCCAGGACGCGACCGTAAAAGTATGGGACGCTGCGACCGGTCAGCCGATGCTCACGTTGGCCGAGCACAACGGGCCTGTTTATAGAGTAGCGTTTGGCTCGGACGGAAACCGGCTGGCATCGGCGAGTTACGATGGGACGGTGAAGGTGTGGGATGTCACGAGTGCTCCGCAGCCGCTCACGTTGAAAGGGCACACCACCTCCGTCAAGGGCGTGTCGTTCAGTTCGGATGGGAAACGACTGGCAACGGCAAGCGCGACACCTTCTCGTCTCGGCAAAGCGCCGGGCGAGGTGAAAGTGTGGGATGCCGCGAGCGGTCAGGAGACACTCACTCTGAAAGGACAAACCAACGTCTGGAGCGTGGCGCTTAGCCCCGACGGGAAACGGCTGGCGTCGGCAAGCGCCGGGACAATCAAGGTTTGGGACGCGATAAGCGGTTTGGAGGTGCTGACGTTGACGGGGCATACGAACTGGGTCAGCCGCGTTGTGTTTAGCCCGGATGGGAAACGACTGGCGTCGGCTTCCGGCGAGTGGCGTAAGGGCGGAGAAGTAAAGGTGTGGGACACCACGAGCGGTCAGGAGATGCTCACGTTGAAAGGTCACACCGACGAAGTGTATGACGTGGTGTTCAGCCAGGACGGAAAACGCCTGGCGTCAGCGAGCGAAGACAACACGGCAAGGGTGTGGGACGCGGCGACCGGCAAGGAAACCCTGACGCTGAAAGGGCACACCGGCGGAGTTTCTGGCGTGGCGTTCAGCCCCGACGGAAAACGGCTGGCGTCGGCGAGCCACGATCGGACAGTAATGGTGTGGGATGCGATCACGGGCCAGGAGATGCTCACGCTCAAAGGACATGCGACCTTCCTCCAAAGCGTGGCGTTCAGCCCAGATGGAAAACGGCTGGCTTCGGCCGGCGGGGAGTTTCTCAATCCTACCAAGCCGGGCGAGGTGAAGTTGTGGGATGCAACGACCGGCCAGGAGGTTCTCACATTGAAAGGGCACGGCGGCCCAGTCACGAGTGTGATGTTCAGTCCGGACGGAAACCGACTGGTCACGGCCAGCGACGATCAGATGGTGAAGCTGTGGGACGCCACGCCCCGCTCGCCAGCCAGCACTCCCGCCGCGAAAACGCGGTGATGATTTGAATGACTTCGAGGCGTCCGCGGATACGCTTGCGTCTTGGACTGCGGTGACAAGTCGGCGAAGTCACCGCTTTGGCTGCCGCACCGCGCAAAGACCAACGAACTACAAACCACCTTCCTCGGCGTGATCCAAAGCGGCGACTACCCTGAACCCCTGTCGCCGCAGTCCAAAAGCTCGCGCCAGTTCGAAGCCCCCACGCATACGCTTGCGTCTTGGACTGCGGTGACGGAGTCGGCGAAGTCACCGCTTTGGGTTCGGCAGACCCCTCTTGCTTGCATCTTGTCTCCAGCGGGCCGCAGACGCATGCTCGCTTCATGCCCGCCAACAGGATTCCCTGGCCACATGCGCCCACGCACCAGCTTGCTACCAGGGGAACTTACTTCGTTACCGCCAGCACGTATCAGAAGTTGCACCACTTTCACGGGGCGACACGTCTCAAGGTTCTTCATCGCGGTTTGCTGAAGCTGGCCGGGAAGTTTGGCTGGCAGCTCGAAGCTTGGGCCGTTTTCTCCAACCACTATCATTTCGTCGCGCACTCACCCGCCAACGAGGAGACGGCGGAAAGTCTTTCCGCCATGCTCGGTGAGTTGCACAAGAAGACCGCCCTGTGGGTGAACCGGCTCGATGCTGCGCCGGAACGCCAGGTCTGGTTCAACTACCGGGAGACGCGATTGACCTTCCAGCGTTCCTATCTGGCACGGCTCAATTATGTGCATCAGAATCCCGTGAAACACGGACTCGTGCCGGTGGCGAGCCAGTATCCGTGGTGTTCCGCACGATGGTTTGAACGCAAGGCGTCCGCGGCGCAGGTCAAGAGTATCTACCGATTCAAGATGGATCAGGTCAAAGTGGTTGACGAATTTGCGCCGGATGCAGATTGGTGAGTCGTCCCAAGTAAAAAGCGGCGACTCCGAAGACTCCGTCGCCGCAGTCCAAAAGCTCGCGCCAGTTCG
>CAZNOE010000519.1:0-4738 GCA_964574525.1 uncultured Bifidobacteriaceae bacterium | reverse complement strand
ACTCCGGCCACTTGGCTGTGCCTTCGCGGAAGCCGTTATCCGCCGCGCTGGTGAGGTGACAGACGCGAGTCGGGCGATACCAAGGCATGCCCCAATCCCATTCCATGTCGCTGTCGAATCCGAAAAGCTCACCGTCGGCACTGAACGCGATGTCGTACGTGTTGCGCTCGCCGGACGCGAACAACTCGGCGTTCTTGCCATCGAGATCCATCCGCAAAACATAACCGCCGGGCGGTTTCTTGCCCGCACCGAAACCATTGCCATCCTCCGCTCGCGGCAGGACCAAATCATCGGCGTAATTCTTGTGAGGCGAAGTTGGCAACAAGTCGGTCGGCACGCCTACGAAGTTGCCGCAAACAGTGTAAAGCTTCTTGTCCGGCCCAAGGACGATACCATGCGAGCCGTGTTCGCCAGTGCCGCCCTGCCATTCCCGCAATAACTCCACCTTGTCGTATTGATCGTCGCCGTTGGTATCGCGGAGACGGTAAAGGTGGTAGCCTTTCTCGCCCTTGCCATTCACGTATAAGCTGTCGTTGAGGCAAAGGAGTCCCATCGCGCCGCTCACCGGCAGATGAATTTTCTCCTGCTTTGTAATTTGGCCCTTGGCATCGAGCGTGACCCGCAACATCGGCTCTGCGCCTTGGGGCGAAATGATCAACCGCCCTTTTGCGTCGGTCGCCATGGAAACCCACGAGCCTTCGTCAGCCGCCGCAGATTTGAGCAACTCGATTTTGAAACCCGGCAGTACGGTGATTCCTTCCGCGGATGTTGCTTGCACCGACTTCAGCGCATTGCCCCAAGGCCCGTCGCCGAGTTTGCCTACGCTCACAGCGGCTACCCACGCACTCGATGGTCTAAAACCCGCATTTCGCCAGCCATTTTCCTCCGCCACGCTGGTCTGCCACGAGGCGTCACTGACGACAATTTGCTTTTCCCGCGCGGGCAACCTTAACTCAAGCCGGACCAGCAATGCCGCCGGCCCTTCCTCGTTCAGTCCCCGAACTGTCAGCAAGTTTTCTCCGGCCTTGATTTTTCCCGTCACGTCGGTGGGCGTGGCTTGGGTGTGTCCTTGCGGACTGGCGATTGCTTCGCCGTTGAGAAAGACTTCGGCCTTGTTATCCACGGCTACCTCAAGAGTGGCCTTCTGCACGCGCCTCTCAACGGTGAAAGTTTTGCGGAAAAAACGGACTTCGCCATTGGTCACGGCCTGGCCGTTGTTTGGATGCCATATCCATTGCGGTGTCTGGGCGAGCATCGCCGTTGGGAGCAAGACAGCGTAGAGGGCGAAAAGACAAGTGGCTACGCGCCGGGAAAAGTTATTCGTTATCATCGGTGTTGAACAGACGTCTGCTGGATTTGCCATTCACGTTAGAGGGGCGCGCGCCCGAAGCAAGGCGTTTTTGCTTTTGGGAGGGACACGTCCACCGTCCCCATCTGCACCTGAAGAGCCATGGGTGCTGGTGAGATACGTCCGTCCAGGCTTTCCGATTTGCGGCACGGCTGCGCTTAGGCTTACCATTCCACGTGGACCGCCAGAACTTTTCCGACGCTGCCTTGGTGTTGCTCGGTCACGGCACGACGCAGAATGAAAACTCTGCGGCGCCGGTCTATCAACACGCTGCCGAACTGCGGCGGCGCAGAATTTTCGCGGAAGTGCGCGAGGCGTTCTGGAAACAGGAGCCGCAGGTGAAACAGGTTTTGGCGGTCATCTCCGCGCCGCGCGTGTTCATCGTGCCGCTGTTCATCAGTGAAGGCTACTTCAGCGAGGATGTTATCCCACGCGAACTAGGCTTTGTTCCGGGTCAATCAACCATCAACCATCAACGATCAACTATTCACTATTGCCAACCCATCGGTACGCACGACAGCATGACCGCAGTGTTGCTCGCGCGCGCCCGCGAAGCAGTGGAAAAGTTTCCGTTCCCGCGCGCGCCCAAGCCCAAAGACATCACCCTCTTCATTGCCGGCCACGGAACGGAACGCAGCGAGAACTCGCGCAAAGCCATCGAGCGCCAGGTTGAGTTGATTCGCGGGATGAATCTCTACGCCGGTGTCCACGCCATTTACCTGGATGAAGAACCGCGCATCCCTCGCTGCTACGATTTGGCGCTGACGAAGAACATCGTCATCATTCCGTTCTTCATCAGCGACGGTATGCACACGCAGGAGGACATTCCCGTCCTGCTCGGCGAACCTGAGCGCATCGTTAAGCAACGGCTTGCCGCCGGTCAGCCGACTTGGCGCAATCCCACCGAACGCAACGGCAAACTGGTCTGGTATGCGCCAGCCGTCGGCACAGCGCCGGGAATTGCAGATGTGATTCTGGAGCGGGTTCGGGAGATGGCAGGTGGGCAGGTGGGAAAGTGAGAGAGTGGGAGACCACCATCCCGCCCACTTTCTCCCTTTCTCACCTTCCCACTTTCAATCTATCCTCGCCGCGTGCGCTGGAACAAAATCACGCTCGTGGGCGTCGGCCTGCTCGGCGGCTCGCTGGGCTTGGCCATCAAACGTCACCGTCTGGCGCGCAGGGTCGAGGGCTACGTGCGGCGTGCCGCGAGCATTGCCGAATGCAAGAAAGTCGGCGCGGTTGATCGCGCGACGCTGGATTTGGTAGCCGCGGTTACCGGCGCGGATTTGGTAATCCTTTGCACGCCCCTTGCGCAGATGCGGTCGCTCGCGAAGCAAATGCTTCCAGCCTTGAAGCATGGAGCCATTGTCACGGATGTCGGCAGCGTGAAGGGCAGCGTGGTGCGTGAACTGGAATCGCTTGTCGCTCGTGCCGGCGGGCACTTCGTGGGCAGTCACCCGATGGCTGGCGCGGAAAAAACCGGCGTGTCAGCTGCGTGCGCGGACTTGTTCGTGGATGCGGTTTGCGTTGTTACGCCCACGCGAAAATCCGCCAAGGCGGCGGTGCGGAAGGTTGAGCAATTCTGGAAATCAGTGGGCGGCCGTTTGCTCGCGCTCACACCCGAGACACACGATGCGCTTGTGAGCCGGTCGAGCCACCTGCCGCACGTGGTGGCCGCGACGCTGGCGAGTTACGTGCTCAGTCCGGGCCATCCGAAACATCAGCCGGCGCTGTGCGCGAATGGTTTTCGCGACACGACGCGCATCGCGTCTGGTTCGCCGGAGATGTGGCGGGATATCGCACTGGCGAACCGCAAGCAACTCCGCGTGGCTCTGGATGGTTTCGTCCGCGAACTCCAGCGCGTCCAGGCGATTCTGCGAACTGGAAGGGCCACAGGAGTCTCGCGGCTGTTTGAAACGGCCAAGGCGCGGCGCGACAAATGGCGTGCGCAGCGCGTGTCGCCGTCGGCGGAGTGATTTTTAACCACGGATGACACGGATGACACGGATTCAGAACCGGCGCGTCGGATGTTTTTCATCCGTGTTCATCCGTGTCATCCGTGGTTAAATTCCCCGATGCCTTTGCCTGACCTCATCGAAATCGTGCCGCTCGACAAACCGGTGCGCGCGGAAATCACCGTGCCCGGATCGAAGAGCATCACCAATCGCGCGCTCATTCTCGCGGCACTGGCGGGCGGCGAGGTGACTTTGCGAGGCGCGCTGTGGAGCGAAGACACGCAGGTAATGGTCGAGGCGCTGCGGAAGCTGGGCTTTGAAATCAAAGTTGAGCCTGACCCGGAGGAATTCTGCAATCGCGCCATCTCCGTGCGCGGCCTCGGCGGAAAAATTCCGCACGCGGGGACGGCGGAGACACCGCTGGAATTGTTCGTTGGCAACGCAGGCACGGCGGCTCGGTTTCTGGCGGCGATGGTTTGCCTGGGGCAGGGGAGCTATCGCTTGCACGGCACGCCGCGAATGCACGAACGCCCGCAGGCGGCGTTGTTCAAGGCGCTGAGAGAGCTTGGCTATCGCGTGGATTCGGCCAATGACAAGCTGCCGGCGACATTGTTCGGAAGAGATTCTGTGATCGAAAAACGTTTCGAGTCTGTCATTCCGAAGTACCAAGGCCAGATCACATCGCCCGCGAGCGGAGGTTCATGCACATGCAAAGTCAGCATCGGCCAGAGTTCCCAATTTGCGTCCGCGCTGCTGCTCTGTGCGAGGGCTGGCGGATGGAGAATTGAAGTGACGGGTGAGAATGCAGAAGAGTCGCCGTACGTCGTGATGACGTCGAAATTGATCGACACATTTCCAAAGAAAACCGGAACTTTTCAGATCGAACCAGACGCTTCAAGTGGAAGCTATTTTTATGGTGCCGGCGAGTCGCCCGAATATCTTGAGTATTCCGAACAGTTCGGAATCGAAGTCGCAACTAAGATACTCAACATGGCTACCGTCGCGAATTGGCCGCAATCAGGTTGGCAAATTGATCAATGCTTTCCGCAATTCTTGTCTCTTGGTCCATTCTTCCGTGCGCTTCGCGAGCTTGAAGGACAAAGCGGACCGTTAACCGGAGAGAAAATAAAGAAGTTTGAGAAGCTGTCACAAAAGAATGAAATCTCTCGCAGGTCCGATCTCGGCGACAGCATCATGCTCGCAATTGTGCTGACTCCGTTGCGGTCGGAGGCAATTCGCTTCGTTGATCTCGGCAGTCTTCGTCTCCAGGAATGCGAGCGAGTCGTCGCGTTGCGCACCGAATTGACCGAGTGCGGCGCGAAAGTCATCGAAGAAGGCGACACGCTGACGGTTTATCCGTCGCAGCTTCACGGCGCGGAAATCGAAACCTACAACGACCATCGCATGGCGATGTGTTTTGCGATTCTGGGATTGA
>CAZNOE010000518.1:0-4751 GCA_964574525.1 uncultured Bifidobacteriaceae bacterium | reverse complement strand
AGATCGCGAAACTCGGCGTGGAGATCAACAAGACCTACCTTGCGTTTGGCCGCGCCGGTGGAGAGGGCGCGAAACGCCAGGCCGTGCAAGACGCGAACGTGGCGACGCTCGCCCCGGCGTCAGGTGCGGTGGTGCAACGATCCCTGGCCAAGGCTTCGGCCAATTACGTCAATTCAAGCTGGGACCTGGTGGACGCGGCGAAGCAGAAGGACTTCGAGGTCACGAAATTGAAAGCGGAGGAGCTTCCCGCCGAGATGCAGAAGATGAGTCTTGAGGAACGCAAGGCTTACATTGAAAAGAATTCTCAGGAGCGCGCGCAGTTGCAGACGAAGATCAATCAACTCAACACCGAGCGCGAGAGATTCGTGGCGCAGCGGATGAAGGAGGTCGCGGGCGCAAACACGCTCGACGCAGTCGTCATCTCCGCCATTCACGAGCAGGGAGAGAAACGCAATTTTACGTTCAAATGACGCCGGCCGTTACTGCTGCCGCAAGCGGAAGAATTTCGTGCCGGGCGATGCATTCGTCACGAAATTCCGCGTCCCGGCAATCTCCACCGGATCATTGACGTTGCTCCATGACACTGACGATAGACTTGGCGCCGTTTCCAGGTTGAAACCCACCGCATTGAACGGCCAGTTGATCACGGCGCTGGCTCCGGCTTGAGCAATTTGCAGCGCCGGCAACGGCTCGTCGGCATCCAGGACGCCGTTCAGGTCACGGTCAATGCCCATGCGCTGACCGGAACCCGGCGGGACGCCGATGACCGTCAAGGTGTCGCCCGCTTGAATTTTCGCGACGAGTTGTGAGCGGGTGAGCGTCGCGAGATTGGTGGAGTCGGGTTTGTAATTGTTCGCACCGGGTTGAAAGAGCAGCCCGTGTCGCTGCCTGTCTAGCGTTCCTTTCACGATTAAATCAATGTTCGCTCCGCCGAGGGCCTGGCTTTCGAGTAGCGACCAATCATTCGAAACACTCGTCGTGTTCACGTTCGTCGCCACGATGGTGCGTGTGTAGCCGACGGCGGGCGCGGTGCCCGTGTCGAAGCATTGCACGAACGCGCTCAGATTGTTCTTGCGGGTCGTGTCGGTGGCGAACGATCCGAAGACCGGACGGGAGAGAAAAACGAAAAGGCTCGGGTCCATTCCATCGTGGATGATGCCAAATCCGTCTATGCTTGCGGCGCCGACGGCGTTGTTGAAACTCATTTTCTGATAAATGTTGCGCAGTTGCGGCACCTTGAAGTCCTGCGATTCGTTCAACGCCTGGCGCGCAAAGATGAGTTTGTCCGAGCCGGGGCCGGGTGGGCCGGGGTGACAGGTGGTGCAGGCCAGTTGAAATTGAGAATTATAGAATTCATTGAAGAATGTGTTGCGGCCCGCTTCCGCGTTGCCACCGGCAAAACTGGTCGGGTAGGTGCGGTTGAGATTCTGATTCGGGTTCGGCTGGAAGACGATCGTATCAATGAAGTCGGCGTAGGCTTGGATGTTCGATGCGGCGAGCGGCGTGCCACCGAGCAGACTGTCAAACGCGCCGTTGAAGTGCTGGAAATTGGTGCGGTCGCCGCGCCAGTGCAGTGGCGCCAGCCCTTTCAGTCCGCGCAACGTCTGCGTGGTCATCGGGCCTTTCATAGGATGCACCGGCTGATTGGTGCCGATGGGGATCGCCGGCGTCACAATCGTGAAATTCGTGCCCATCGTTCCGCGCGGATCGCCCAGGTCCCAGGCTATCAAATCCATTTCCGCATCAATATGACATGAGGCGCAGGACACCGTTCCGTTGCCGGAGAGCTTCGCGTCGTAAAGAAAACCGCGCCCGTTGCGAACCACCGCCGGCGTGGGATCGTGGCTGCCGACGGGAATTTCGCGCACGACGGAGTCGGTCGTGGGATCGATGATGGAGATCGTGTCGGAAATGCGGTTCAACGCATAGAGCGCGACACCCGGTTTCAACGCCAGGCCGCGCGGGCCGCGTTTGTTGCGCGGGTCAACGGCGGAACCGACGGCGGTCGGGCAAAGTTCGATTCGGGCCGCCACACTTCCGGAATTCGCGGTCACGCGCGCGATGCGATCGCTCCCGAATGCGGCCACGTAAAAATTTCCGCCGCTCGGACCAAAGACAATGGCGGTCGGTTGCGCGAGTGAGTTGGTTTTGTCGAGCAACGTGAAGTTGGTGGGATGGTAGCCGGGATTCAGGTCGTAGTGCGTGACTGCGCCGTTGGTGATGTTGATCCGGCTGATGCGATTCGTCACAAAAAAGCCACGAACGGCCGGCTCGAATCGCGTGAGATTGCGCGCATCGGTGTTGGCGACGAAGAGATCTCCACTGCCCGGCTGCACGGCAAGCCCCAAGTTAACCGTGCCGACGCGCGGGAAGTAACGGCTCACGGTCATGGTCGGCACGTCAATTTCAACCACGTCGTTGTCGGGCATGGTGTATCTGATGACGGAATTGGTCCAGGCCGGGGCGGTCGCGTCCACAATCAATCCGACCTGCGGCGGCGGCGGCAGACCCGCTTTCATCGGCGGGCTGCCGTTGGTGGGCTGCGGCGGGGCAAAGTCCGGCGGGACCAGCGTCGTTCGATTTCCTGAAAGGGCGAACGCGGCATAAACTTTCGTTCCGTTTGTGTTGGCCGCCAGCGCGCGCGGGTTTCCACCGAACACAACGATGTTGGTCAACAAGGCGTGAGTGAGGACATCGAAAACAGCGATCTGATTGTTTCGCGAGGCGCTGACGAAGGCCTTGCCGCCGGCGAAGACCACGTCCACCGGTTCGTCCTTCACGTAAATCGTGTCCGTTACGATTTTTCTCGAAACGGAAACAACGCTGATGCTGTCGGAGACTTCGTTGACCACCCAGACCTCATCATTGTCGCGCGGCGTCACCGAAACGGGTTCGACGCCCACTGGAATCTCCGCGATGAGAAACGGATTCAGCGGATGCGTGACATCAAACACCGAGAGCCGCGCGTCCGGTGTGTTGACCGCGAAGAGGAGCGTGCCATCGGGCGAAAGGCTTATCGGTCTGGTCTGCTTGCCTTCAAAGTTGACGTATGAGTTCTGCGCGAAAGTCAGGCCGAAAGGTAAAATCAGGACCAGGGCAAAACCAAAGCGGACGAGAGAACGAGACGCGTGCATACGACCGGGTTAGTTACAAAGTTTCAGGCACGCCCGGAGTCTATAGCTGCACGCTATCCGGTTCAAGTTGGGATTACATCCAACTTCGGTTACCTCATTCTTCCAAAGACCACCAGATGACGGTCGCTGATGGTCTCGACCGCCAGACCTCTTAAACCGGCCTGTTTCAATTGTCTTCTGATCTCGGCAGGGGTAAAGGCGGCCATCAATGAATTGAAAAAATCGCGCTTCAAGACTTCCGGTTCTGTGCCCGAATATTGTTGGGTCATCGCCCTGGCTCTAACGCTCGAAGTCGGGCGACGTAGATCGGGCACAAAAACGATGGTCCCGCGGCACCCGTAATTCCGGACGGTCTGCCACAACACCTGCGGGTCATGCAGGTGATGCAGGAAGCTGCTGGAAAGAATGACATCGTATTTCGTTTGCGGGATGGGTGCGCCGGGGATGAAGCCTTCGATGAGCCGGATGCGTCGCGCCCGCCCCCGCTCACGCGCGAGGCGCGTTCGGCCATATTTGAGCATCGCGGCTGAGCCGTCCACTGCGTGAAAGGTGTAGCCGGGATTTGCCTTCGCGAAACGGATCGTGACGTCGCACGGCCCGCAGCCGAGGTCGAGCACGAGCGCTCGTTTCGGCCGGCGGGGAAATTTTTGCGCGAATAACGTCGAGTAGAAGCTGTGGGCGGACTCGAAGTCCGCCTCGGCGTAAGCCTGCGCCTGTTCCTCAGCGGACATGAGTTCCGGTTCAACGATGCGTTTCATGATTTCCTGGAGCGCCGGTCTCCGACCCGGCCCGTTTCCAGCCGGCCACACCAACGTGCCGGGTCGGAGACCGGCGCTCCAATCTAAAATCTCAGATGCTTCACTGTCAGACCTTGATTGATCAACTCCCGCAGCGAATCAATGCCGAAGCGCAGGTGCAGTTCCAGAAAATCCTTGGTGACCTTGTGATCGCTTGCCGCGGTCTTGATGCCTTCCGACACCATCGGCTGGTCGGACACGAGCAGCAGCGCGCCCGTGGGAATTTCATTGTAGAAACCGGTGATGAAGATCGTGGCGGTCTCCATGTCAATCGCCATGCAGCGGGTTTTGCGCAGGTACTTTTTGAACTCGTCATCGTGCTCCCAGACGCGGCGATTGGTTGTGTAAACCGTGCCCGTCCAGTAATCGCGCTCGTGATTGCGGATGGTCGTGGAGATGGCCTTCTGCAAACTGAACGCGGGCAGCGCGGGAACTTCCGGCGGAAAATAATCGTTTGACGCGCCTTCGCCACGAATCGCTGCGATGGGCAGAATGAGATCACCGAGTTTGTTTTTCTTTTTCAGCCCACCACATTTCCCGAGGAACAGACACGCTTTGGGCTGAATTGCGCCGAGCAAATCCATCATGGTTGCGGCTGCGGCGCTGCCCATGCCGAAGTTGACGATGGTAATGCCCTCAGCACTGGCGTTGGGCATGGGCCGATCTTCGCCACGGATCGGCACTCCGTGCCACTCGGCAAACATGCGGACGTAATTGTTGAAGTTGACCAGCAGGATGTGTTTGCCGAAATCCTTGAGCGGCACGCCGGTGTAACGCGGCAGCCAGTTGGCAACGATTTCGGATTTGGTCTTCATGCCGT
>CAZNOE010000517.1:0-4756 GCA_964574525.1 uncultured Bifidobacteriaceae bacterium | reverse complement strand
TGTTTGCCGCCGAGTTTGTTGAGCGTTTTCATGACGCCGAGCGGGGAAAGCTTTTTGCTGAAAGGTTTTCAATTCGGGCAAAACGTTTTCGAGACTCATTCAATCCGCGAAATGAACTGTCGGAAATGGCTACGGCTTGGCGTAACGTCTGATTTCTTGAACGACGCCGCCAATCGTCGCAACCAACTCTTCGAAGTTCCCCGAACCTTGTTCAATTGTCTGAGCGATTGCGAGCTCGGCTTGCCCTGTGGAAACAACCATCAGAGTTCGCTTCTTGTTGCGCAGCGCAACGAGCGTGTCGGATTTTAGGCGCTTCAGAAACTCCTGGGTCTCGTTCAGCCGCCTGCCAAGTTGGTGGTCCAAGAACAGGATGTTGAAATACCTCGGCGACAACTTCACGAGCTGCGTGACGTAATCGCCGAACCTGTCATCCCAGACGGGCGTCTTGCCCAGTGTCCGCAATCTGACCAAGTGCAGATCAGTGTTTTTGGGATACTTTTCGATACCGTCCTCCAGAAGGCTCAACGCCGTGGATTCCTGAGAAAGCAACGCAAGCTCGTTTGCCAACTGGCTTGCGCTACTCACGTAAACGGCCTCGCGCATCCCTTCAACGACGGTTTCGTTCACGTTCATGATTTGGGGGAGCAGGTCACCGTCCTCAGCCAGCTTCAGCGCGGCCTTCAGCGAAATGCTCGCTTTCAGGTGCTCGCCCTTCAAATTCTCGACGATGCTGCGAATCCGAAAAGTCTCGGCGGATGACGGAAACAGGCTCAAGCTGTTGGTCACATGCGCTTCCGCTTGCGACGGGTCACCGGCAAAAAGCATTGCTGCTGCTGCTTTCAATTCCCGTCTCGCCCTGCCAGCGTCAGAAGTTTCCTCGTCGAATTGAAGCCGTTCCTTGTGCCTCAGTTGATCCATCCGCTCGCGGTATTGCAGGACCGCTCCAACTCCGGCGAGAGCGTTCATCACCATCGCTCCGGCGGCGATTACGCTGCCGCTAACCGCACCAAATCCAGAACTTATCGCTTTGCCGACATCGTCAATACCCGCCCGAACATTCCGACCCCCTTCGTCAATCGAGCGAGCCACCGTTGCTCCGGCGTCCCCAATCGAGTCTGTAACCGCAACCTCTGCATCCGCAACCGCGTCGCGCACCGCCTCCACTTTGGCCTGCATTTCCTCCGAGATTATCTCCTGTGAACTTTGGAGCGACTGGATATTTCCTTGGAGCGCCTCGAAACTGTCGTGGACCGATTCAAGCCCGCCGGAAATCTCCTCAAGCGCGCGCTCGTCGTGCTTCGACAGATCAGCAATGGCATCATTGACCTCCTCCAGCGTCTTGTTCATGGAGGAGGAATGATAGCCGGGGCAATAAATGCTCCGATGACGACCGCCACAGTAAAAGCACTTCATTCGTCCTCCGGAACATGCTCGGTTACTCGGACAACCGCGCTTGGACTGTGATCGTAGTATGCGTGGACCAACGTCGCCGTTACAACACGGAACTCGTCCTGAACCTTGATTGAAGAGCCAACCTCAACGTCCTCGGCAGTCTGCGTTAGAAGCCCGGTCGGGCTGTTGACCTGCAGGGTCAACCTGTCAACGCTCGTTGCGCCCGGCGGCACGTTACCCACCGTGATCAATATGTCTCCGTCTCGAATTGAGATCGCTCCACCGTAGCGGCTCTTTACTCCCTTCTCTCCATGGTCAATCAATTTGCGCTTCGTTTGCACAACCTTTGTCGGCTTTCGCTCTGTTAGATCGACAACAATTTCGACCAAAAAACTTTGGTCGTCAGTCTTCAATCCGTAAGAGATGCTCACAATCTTCCCCCATGTTCGCTTGTCGGGTGTGCCAAACCAGAACGTCTCTCCGCCCTGCAAGCCGAAGACTGGTGAATTGACCGTGCCCTCCCAAAGGAGGTTTCCGTCCTTGTCAAAAATGGATAATTGATTGGCCATAGGTTTCGCTTTTTACTTTTTCGGATTCTGCCCGATGTCAGCTCATTAAACAATCCCGCTAACGCAGCCCGCTCACCAGATCACAGAAGATGCCTGGCAGGCCACCCGCGGAGTTCCTGCCCGAAAACCAGATAATCAAGGTCGGGATAGAGCGCGCGACGCGCGGGCAGGAGAATCTGGTCACGCAAACTCGCTTTGAATTCCGCCGCACCGCCGTCCCATCCGATGGAATGAAGTTCTGCCATGCGCCTGTCGTTGAGGATGACCGAGTAGTCGCGTTTGATGCCGATGAGTCCCAAATCAAACGCGCGGTGGTGCAGGGCGCTCAGGCAGATTCCGTTCTTCAGTTCGTCAGTCCCGCGCTCATGCTCTACCGGGATGATGTGCGCGGCGTCCACGAGGTCGAGCTGAATGCCGCTGACAGCACAACGGAAGCCGTATGCGGCCAGAACATTTTTGCGGAAGCGGGCGTCGCGCACCTTCCGATTGATTTGCTCCAGCGCCGTTTTTCGCGGGCCTGCTGGAATGTCCCTGATTTCCTGCTCAATGTCCGTGTTGGCGATGCGCTCAAGCTGGCGTAATTCGTTGGGCTGCTGTGCCGTCTTGTGCAATTCCTCGAGCTCTTGAACGTAGGCCGCAAAGAAATCCGGTCGGAACGCGATGGCGATTTCCTGATTGTCTCGGACTTGCGGAAAGAATCCTTTCGTCTTTGCTTCCGCTAACGTCTCCCTTCTCACCTGCAACGAAGGCGAACGGCCAGTCATCGAAACGAGGTGCTTCGTCACGTCGAAGCCTGCGAACATCTGTTCTCCTTCGCCCCAACCGAGCAGGAGCGTCTTTGCGCCTTCCTCGATGTGGAACGTGTCAACGCCGGTGATTTGAATTCGGAGTTCGTTCGGTTTCGCGGATAACCGCCGTGCGTCAAATTCCAGATGTAGCAGAGAACCGAAATCCGCTGGTCGGCTCGGAACAGAGAGAGCTTGAACGGATGCTCCGGCGTCAGAACGATTGCATTCCATCCAGAAGCCTTGACCGCAGAGATGATCCGTTGAAGAAGGTCGGATTTGCTGATGCGGGCGGCCATATACTGGAATCATTTGCTCTTTCGCCGCTTTTGGCCGGAAGAGAAATTTTCCAGCAAGACCATCTGCGCGGGTTGCGTCTCTTGATGCGTGAATTTGGCGGGGAGCGGCGGCGGTTTTTTCTCGCGGAGAATTCGCTTCGAGCCGCCGTCTTTCGGTAACGGCGCGGTTTCGAGTCCGTTCCACATCAGCCCCGGCTTGTAAACGCGATACGATGTTTCGTTCCGGTCTTTCGCGGGCTGCGGCTCGGCGGAATACTTCTCGACTTTCTTCGGCTGGAAGCGGCCGAGCGCACCTTCGATGTATTCGGGAACGAGGTCGCAGCAAATCCAGCGTCTGCTGGATTTCTCGGCGGCTTCGCCGGTCACGCAACTGCCGGCAAACGGGTCAACAACAAGGTCGTCTGCGTCCGTGAGCATCCGAATGAAAAACCCTGGCAAGTCAACCGGGAAGCGAGCCGGGTGCGGCTTGATGCCTTTCTCGATGCAGTAACGGATGTAGGGCGAGTTACTTTCTGTGTGCGCAATTGCCAGCAAGTTCGGTGGAATCGCAGCGCCATTATCCACGCCGAATTTGTCTGAAATATCATGGCCTGACGGACGGAGCTTTGGTTTGTAGCCTTTCTCCAACAGCACTTTCATGCTTTCCGAATATGGCTGGAGGACGCGCTTGTTGCTGGCTTTGGGCCACGGCGTGGGCGAGAGCCACCAAACGCAATTGATGGCGTCCTTCACGCGGATGCGCCGCACCGTCACCCATTCCGCTGGTGTCGGCAGCCGCGCAGGATTCCACCAGAAAAACTCTTGCGCGAGATGGAAGCCAAACTCGCGACAGAGACAGATGAGCAGTTCGTAGTGGTAGAGGCTTTTCGTCGGTTGACCGGAAATCCACGAGCCGCCGATGTCAATGACCATCGAGCCGTGCGGCTTCAATGCTCTCTTGAAGGCGGCTGCGAACGGGCGAAACCACTCGACGTATTTATCGGCGTCAACGTTCCCGTAATCTTTTTTCCTGACCAAACCGAAAGGCGGGCTGGTCATAATCAAGTCCACCGAACGCTCGCCGATTTCATCCCGAAAAAGCGCCAACGAATCGCCGAGAAATATTTCCCCTAGCCGCGTCTCATGGAAAGGCTTCGCGGGCGGAATCTCTTGAGTCTTGTCGTGTGTCGGCATCGGTCGAGTAGTGCGCTGAACCGGGGACATTTAATTCGCTTTCGACTCGTTCAGCAACGGTATTCGCTGTTCAAGCTTTGGCGTTTTTGCGTTTAATTTTTTCCTTCTCGTGAACTTTTGCCGCCACTTTCAACCGCAGCGCGTTGAGCCGGATGAAGCCGGTGGCGTCGTCCTGGTTGTAGGCTTTGGTCGGGTCGGCTTCCATCGTGGCGATGTGCGGGTTGTAGAGGCTCACGGGGGATTTGCGGCCCGCGACCATGATGTTGCCCTTGTAAAGTTTCACGCGCACCGTGCCGGTCACGTTCTTCTGGCTCTCGGTCACGAGCGCCTGCAACGCCAGCCGTTCCGGCGCGAACCAGTAGCCGTAATACACCAGCTCCGCGTAGCGCGGGATGAGCGAGTCGCGCAGGTGCATGACTTCGCGGTCCATCGTGAGGCTCTCGATCTGCCGATGCGCGAAATGCAGGATCGCGCCGCCGGGCGTCTCATACACGCCGCGCGATTTCATGCCCACGTAACGGTTCTCCACCATGTCCAC